>JBAXJB010000009.1:0-52326 GCA_037138055.1 Alphaproteobacteria bacterium
CTGGAGCCGGAACCATCATCTGTGGTGCCGCAACAGGTGCTGCAATCATCGGTTGTGCTTCAGGAGCGGCTACCATTTGTGGTGCTTCAACTGGAGCCGGAACCATCATCTGTGGTGCCGCAACAGGTGCTGCAATCATCGGTTGTGCTTCAGGAGCGGCTACCATTTGTGGTGCTTCAACTGGAGCCGGAACCATCATCTGTGGTGCCGCAACAGGTGCTGCAATCATCGGTTGTGCTTCAGGAGCGGCTACCATTTGTGGTGCTTCAACTGGAGCCGGAACCATCATCTGTGGTGCCGCAACAGGTGCTGCAATCATCGGTTGTGCTTCAACTGGAGCTGGAACCATTACTTGAGCTGCTACAGGAGCTTTTGTTTTTTTGCTTCCTTTTGCTTTTTTACCAGCAGGCGCCGCTACTACTTTAGAATCTACTGGAAGAGCCACCACAGGCTCCCCAGCAAACAATACTGAATTGCACATTAGTACAGAAGTTGCACCAAGTAACAGTGAATATTTAAATGATTTCATTTGATTAATACCTACATAGATTAATACCTATTATCTGTTTTAAAGCAAAAGTATTAAATAATAGTTAAAGATGAATTCTTTTGTTAAAACTAACAACATTAAAATTTGAATAAAGAACATATATATATTTTTGTATTATTAACAAAATGTAAATTTTTTATGTATAGAATATAATTACCTGATTTTGTGGTTTAATTAATGCTTACAAAAAACACACCTGTTTTCTTAACGCAATTACAAGAAGAGCAACTTATAGAGAACTGGCAAGAATCTTATAAGTTAAAAGATAGCAAAGAGCTTTTATTAGCCTTTAGGCCTCTTATATTAAATGTCGTTAAAAAATATAGACACTATGGTATTTTGCGTGAAGACCTTATTCAGGAAGCATGGTTAGGTTTATGTATTGCATTATACAAATATGATTCAAGCAGAGGCGTACGTTTTTCTAGTTACGCTAGATGGTGGGTAAACGCAAGCTGCCAAGATTATGTTATGCGCAATTGGTCAATTGTAAGAGTAGGAACAACAACCACACATAAAAAATTATTTTTTCAACTACGTTATTTGAAACGCAGCTTAGAAAAAATTGATACGCAGTATTTCGAACCTCATATAGCAAACACCATTGCAAATAATTTACAAATTTCAGTACGTGAAGTGCAAGCTATGCATGACAAGCTTATTCAAAAAGATAAATGCCTCGATCAAAAAATTCATGCGGACTATGAAGTCACTTTTACCGATATGTTAGTTGATGAGAGTGAATTAATTGATTCCATTCTCATTGATGAAGAAGAGCAAAACTCTTACGCTGCTACGTTTAGTAGGTTTCACGAATTTCTAGATACTCGTGAGTTGGATATTTTAATAAAAAGGCGCATAGAAGAGCCGCCTCAAACATTAGAAGACATAAGTATTTGCTACGGAATAACAAAAGAAAGAGTCAGGCAAATAGAAAAACATGCGATAAGAAAACTTAGAAAATCTTTAGTATTTGCAGGGATAAAACACCTAGATCTTTAATTGTGCGGTGAAATTGGAGGCCGGGACCGGAATCGAACCGACATTTAAGGATTTGCAGTCCTCCGCATAACCATTCTGCCACCCGGCCATTATAGCTTTTGTCAAAGCTCTATTCACCCGCCTATAATGAATACACAAATTTACTATTGAAGGTCAAGGGATGCGAGTTCATCGTGTGAATCCTATTCAAGATGCGAGAAGCAATATGGTGCTTGCTCAATTAAAAACAAATGGGGTCTTTGATAAATTAATTCTCAATACACTTGAAAAAATTTCTCGGGAATATTTTGTTCCAGTAAATTCTTTATCTATAGCTTATGGTGACAGCCCTGTTTCCTGTGACATTCCAGGACGTTATCTTTTTGCACCACAAACCCTTGGAATATTATTGCAGCATTTAAATTTACTGCCTGACGATAAAGTCTTGGTCATTGGTGGAAATTATGGATATACCGCAACTGTCTTGTTTGAAATGAGCTGTAAAGCTTTTGTTATTGAATCACACCCGATATTAGTCGCAAAATGCCGAGAAAAACTAAAAAAATATAATGCAGTTATTGAAAGCGGTCCTCTAAAATTAGGATTAAGAGAACATGGCCCTTATAAGGCAATAATTGTTGAAATTGGGCTTAACACAGTGCCTGAATCAGTTATTGAACAGTTAGAAGAAAAAGGTAGGGTAGCCATATGCCTTACTATGGGCGAATTAGATTCAGCAAAAGCCTGTGTTTTTGAAAAAAAAGCAAATACACTGCATGAAGTCTTTACAATTGAAGCAAATATGCCACCATGCACTGAGTTTATTGAACCAGAGAATTTTACATTCTAACCATGCAATCAATTTCAGTGAAAAAATTATATGAGCAATTTGAGCACTTTATGGTTATAGATGTCCGTGAAAAATGGGAATGGGATATTGCCTGCATCTCAGGATCTGTACACATGCCATTAAAGGATCTCCCTGCCAAAATTAGTGAGCTTGATCAAAATCGCCCAATTGCAGTAATCTGCCACCATGGCTCAAGAAGTGCCAGAGCTGCGGCTTTCCTCTTGCAACATGGGTTCACCACTGTCTACAATGTGGTTGGTGGGATAGATGCATGGACAAGGGAGATTGACCCTTCTGTGTCTCTTTATTAAACTTAAGGTAATCATGAAATTTCGTATTATATTTTTAAGCGCTTCACTAATTTGTGGATCTGCGCATGCCATTAATGTAAGAGATGCGCTAGTGTCTGCCTATCAAAACAACCAAGAACTGTTGGAAATCCGACAAAAAGTTATTGCATCTCATGAACAAATTGTTCAAGCCAAGGGTGGCTTTAGGCCAAGGGTTGATGCAAAGCTATCGAATACACTTGCAAATAGCAGGACCAAGAGCGATGCAGATAGTTTACACAGAAGTGGCAATCAAAAAGATAAGAAGGGAAGCATTAGCGTTTCGCAGAATCTTTTTAGAGGATTTACTGATGTGGCAAAAGTTTCCAAAGCAGAGCACGATATTTTTAGTGCCTGGGCGCAGTTAAAAGATAAAGAGCAGGATGTTTTCCTAAAAGTTATAAGAGCTTATCTAGAGTTATATGCAAAATATGCAACTGTTGAAGTCCATAAAGCAAACGTTGTTTCGATGCAAAAAAATTATGAAACTGCCAGCACTAAACGTAATATTGGCGAAGAAACTCTAACTCAAGAATCAGCAGCAGAAGCACAATATGCAGATGCACAATCAAGACTTGAAAGTGCTTTAGCTGAATTAGAAGCAGCAAAGGCTACTTTTGAACAGTTAACAGGTACCGTCGCACCCGAATATGTTGATCATCCTAAAGAATTAATTGATATGCCTGGATCAGCAGAACTATTGCAAGATGTAGCCCTAAAAGATAACCCAAAAATTACGCAGGCAATTCAAGATCTTGCATCATCCAAACAAAATAAAAAATCGGTTACTGGCCAATTATTGCCGTCTGTTGATGTTGAAGCATCAAGCACAAGAGACATTAATCAAAGTAAGACGTCTATCAACAGCCTCAATTACCAAGGTCCAAATCCCAAAGTCACTCAAGTCAACAATCAGGTTGCTTTAACACTTTCTGTTCCGTTGTATGATGCGGGCGTTATCCGTTCTCAACGTCGCCAAGCCGGGGAAAATGTAGTAACCAGTCGCATTACCTTTGAAAAAGTTCGCAAAGAAATTATTCAGGCATGCAGACAAGTATTTAGAGCATACCTTGCTGCAAAAACAAATATGGACAATTCCATAAAGCAAGTAAAAGCGCAACAGATTGCTGTTGATGGAAACATGCAAGAAATGGAAGTTGGGACAAAAATTTTATTTGATGTCTTGCAAGCCCAAACAAAACTTCTAGAAGCAAAACTTAATCAGATTAGCACTATACAAAAGTATTATGAAAATCTATATCAAATGCTTTCTTTGCAAGGAAAACTAACAGCAGAAGGATTAAACCTTCCTGTTGAAATTTTCCGCATTGAGCAAAATTATGAAAATATAAAAAATCATATCTAATTCAAGAGCGCGCACTAACAAAAACAGAATGGCACACTAATTGCATAAATCATTACAACTGAAAGGGTTGTCATGGTTTTTGTTTATATTATTTTGTGCCTGGTGTTCAACTTTAGCATTTATGCTGATGCTGATGAAGAAGCAAGCAAAGCTAAAGAGCCGCAGACTTTAACGCATAAAGCAATTATACGCACACCTGCTTCCTCTAATAAAAACCTTAAAGTTCGAATTAAGGACATTGCTCGTTTCGCTGGCATTCGCGACAACCAATTAGTTGGATATGGTTTGGTTGTTGGTTTAAATGGAACCGGCGATACACTTTCAAGCTCTCCCTATACAAAAGAAAGCCTAATAGGGATGCTTGAACGTTTAGGCGTTAACATTCGTGACAACACCCTGCCATCAGGCAAAAATGTGGCGGCTGTCATGGTTACTGCTAAATTACCCCCGTTTGCGCATGCGGGTACAACTATTGATATAGTTGTATCTGCACTTGGTGATGCGAAAGATTTAAATGGCGGCACATTATTAGTAACACCATTAATGGCAGCGGACGGAGAAGTTTATGCTGTTGGGCAAGGAGAAGTTATTGTATCGGGAACATCTGCTCAAGGCGTTGCCGCATCTCAAGTAACAGGCATTCCAACAACTGCAAAAATTCCAAACGGTGCTATTGTTGAAAAAGAAATAGCTTTCCAATTAACAGATTTAAAAAGTCAAACCTTAAGCCTTAGAAGCCCTGACTTAACAACTGCAAAGCGCATGGCTGAAGCCGTCAATGGGCATTTTCATCGCACCGTTGCAACAACTCAAGATTCAGCAAGCATTAACATTGAAATGCCAAGGGGATCGTCTGAAAAAATTATTGAAGCGATGACGCAAATTGAACAGTTAGAAATTGAGCCTGATCAGATTGCAAAAGTTATTATTGATCCGTCAGGGGTGATTGTTCTTGGAAATAAAGTGCGCATTAGTGCAGTTGCTTTAACGCACGGATCTGTCACGGTTCGTATTGCAGAATCTGCTTCTGTTTCGCAACCAAACCCGTTTACTCAGGTGGTTAATCCATTAGCAAATAATCCAGGAGCCCCTATTGGACTTGGAATGGCATTGAACGGGCAGACAACAAGCACAACTGCTCCAGCAACTATTGTGCAAACGGGTGGGCAAACAGGAACACCACAAGGAAGTTCAAAAATTACCAATATTTCAGCAACAACTACCTCGGCAGACATTGGTAAAGCACTAACTAACCTGCGCCCTAACGCTTCTGCAGCGCAAATAGCGGCAGCTATCGGTGCAATTACTGGCACAAGAGCAGTAGCTGCTGCAGAAGCCCCTGTTGTTATTGCGGAAGGAGTTACCCCTGCTCAAATTATTGCCGCCATATCAATATCCACCACCACCAGCCCAGCACAAATAGCAGCGCTCATAAATGCCATCCCTGCTCCCGCAGTTAATAATACAACAACACAAACACCAACTACTGCTCAGTCACCATCAATGATGAACGCAGCGCTTAATACGAATGCTCCTTTGCAGCAAGCGACCATTGTTAATGAAACAAAGCTTAAAATTGAAGAACAAAAAGGTAAATTTGCCATTTTAGATGCGGGCGCAGATCTTGAAGAATTAGTAAATGCTTTAAATATCTTGGGAACCTCACCACGGGAAATGGCACAAATTTTGCAAAGTATAAAAGCAGCTGGTGCTCTTCATGCAGAAGTTATAGTGAGTTAAGCCATGATTCAATCAAATGTCGATATTTCTACACTGACTTCGCAATCTGCACTTAATAAATTGGAATCACTTTCTCGTTCAAAAAGTAATGAAAAAGAAATTGATAAGGTTGCTGGAGAATTCCAGTCTATGTGTTATGCGCATTTAGTAAAAGCTATGTTTGCCACTACAGAAGATAGTGCTTTGTGGGGAGACAGTCATGCTTCAGGGATTTTACGCTCAATGTTTATTGACGCCGTTGCTAATTCTGGTGGAGCCGAGTCACTCAATATTCGAGCAAGCATTAAGAAAGATTTATACAAAAATATGGGGGTAGAAAATACTCCAGAAATGCTAAATACGAACGCAATTACTGATAGTGAAGACTTTCATTTCAACAATCAGGAGGCGGTCAATGTCCTTCTCTAGTATATATGATGATTTTTGTAAAACAGCAGAAAGTTTGCTTCAGATTATGCAAATGGAAGAGCAATATCTAAGAGATACGCGTCTTACTCAGTTAGATTCATTATTACAAAAAAAATCAGAATTGTTTAAAAGTAATCAGCATTTAGCAAATCAAATTCTTGATCCCACATGCTGGAAACAATTGGAAAAACCACAACAGCAAAACGTAAACACTCTATTGAAAACCATTACGAATGCTATGAAACAAAACGTTGATTTGTTGGATCTTTCAAGTCGTGGAAACAAGAAACTAATGGACTTGTATTTTGATAAAGTGAAATTCAAACCTGCATTTTACACAGCTTTCGGCAAATTGTTTGAAACCTCCTATGCACCCAGTTTGGGTGTGCAGCATATGGTATAGGAGGAAATTATGACTGGTGAGATTTGGGGTTCAGGAGCAGGTTTAGCTTTAGCAGGACTCAGGCAGCAAACTAGGGCCATGAAACGTCTAGAGATTGACATGATCTCAATGGAAAAACCTGGCTTCACAAAAACACTTCAAGAATCTTCCATTCATTATGCTAGTGGTAATGCAATTGGCGTTACAGATGGCCCACTTAAAGAAATAACAGATGTTGCCGCAGAAAATCAACTGCGCAGCATTGCTTCGCAAGTGAATAGAAACGAAGAATTAGCAAAATACGTAAGCAATTTTGAGAATGCTTTTGGGCAAATGGGAGGTAGCAACGCTTTTATAGCTAGTGGAAACAAAGTTGTAACAACCATCAACACAGTATGCAGTCAGGGTGGAGATACGCCGGCAAATAAACGAGCGGTACTTGATGCAATTGCAGACCACACAAGGCAAATAAAAATTGTAGCAGATAAATTACAGAATTTGCGTGATGCAGCATCGAAAGAATTATCAGGTGAAATTCCAGAAATTAATAAATTGCTATCTGACATAGCATCAATAAATGCTAACATGGACGCATCAGGGGCATCTTCAGATTCTAATATTGCATATCTGAGACAGCGTCGAGTTTTGCTAGATCAACTAGCAGGATATATGCAAATCAATATAGAAGATAACGCTAATAGTGATTTTTTAGTTTGCACTCCGAAAGGTCGAGTGCTTGTTCAGGGGGCATTAGCTGCTGAATTTATTTATTCCCCTCCTCCTGCAATTGATGCCTCTCAAACCTTTGGTGCTGGAACCATTAGCTTGCAATCAGTAGCTATTGATTCAACAGCTAAAGAAGGTACTCCAGATCCTTTGGCACCTCCCCATTATTTAGATCGACGCGAAGAAGCTTTCATTTTTGATGTATCTGGAGATTTTGCTGACACTCAAGGTGGTGCAATATCTGGACTTATGGCCTTTTTACAAGAAGATTCTGCAATATTTGGTCAGGCACTTGATTCTTACGCAGCAGGATTACGAGATTCTTTCAATGCAATTCACAACCTAAGCTCATCAATTCAACCTCGAGCAACATTGCAAGGAAGTAGTCCTGGTTATATTGGTGGAGCCAGTCTGTCAGAAGATGTAGCAATTACCGGTGCTGGAACACTTAGAATTGCTGTAATTAACACAGCCTCAAATATAGCAACCATGAGTGCCGATATTGACTTAAGCACACTAACATCAGATGTCGATGCTTTGTGTCATTTGATTAATAGTAATTCAACATTAGATGGCCACGTTACCGCAAATATTATAAATGGCTCTTTAAGAATTATCACAACAGACCCTGAATGTGGCATAAGCTTAGGAAGTGTTGACGGAGCTGCATTACCATCAATTTCTGCAGCTGACTCTTCTGCGTATGGATTCAGTGAGTTTTTTCATTTGAATGATGTAATCACGACAACTCCAGATTTTTGGCGTGGTGGGTCAATAACAGGGTTAGCTTCTTGTCTTAGCGTAAACAGCTCAATGCTAAGCAACCCAGCTTATTTTTCAATTAACAAACTACGAGATGATGCTCTTGGAACAGCAGCACAAGCAGTGTCTGGTGATCCAAGTGTTGGGCGTGCTCTAAGCGATTTGTTTACACGCTCTAAGATTAGTTTTCAAACGCCTTCAGGCGGAACGATTTCTCAAACACTTGAAGCTTTTTCTTCAGGGTTAGTCAAACAAGTTGCGAATGAAGCTAGTAATTTGCAAGAAGAGAAAGAAGCGCAAACAGAAGCATACAAACAACAAGAAACATTGTTTTCACAAGCATATGGAATGGATGAGCAAGAAATAGCTATTCGTTCAATGCAAATTTCAAAAAGCCAGGATTTGTATTTTTCTTTTCTTAATAACTACTGGCGAATGATGAGTCGTGTCGCGGAGATGGGGCAATGATCATTAACTGCGTAAAAAAATCCATAACAGCACAAGGAATTTTATATGAGCATAAATAGTTTAGATGCTATGGCAAGTAGATTAAGAGATACACACAGAATGAGTTTGAAGCATAGCGAAAGGCTTGCATCTGGAGGAACAGAAGCACCTTGGTCTAGCAAAACCACCTCTCAAATTGATGTCAGTATTTCAACTACAAACAAAATTGAACGTATGGAAGGGTTTGAAAAAGCAAATGCTCTTGTAGAAAGTCGCTTGAAAACTCAACTTCTTGCTTTAGATGATTTCATAAAATTGGCAAAAAGAATACAAACTGAATTTATGCCCGGAAGTCATACAATGGGCGGTGTAAAACCAGGATTAACTGCAATTCAAGCAGATATAAAAAATAGCTTTCAGTCCATTGGCAACAAAATAAATTCAGTATCCGGAGAATATGCCATGGGAGGCGTAGCAACTCAAAACCAGCCCATGAAAAATGTTACAGCTTTTGCAGCTTACTCAGGATCACCGGCTGATTATAGCACACCAGTTTCGGGTTCAATCACTGTTTACATAAATGATGAAGGCGATACTGTTAGTCTTTCAGGAAATGATTTTGATGCAGAAATTGCTACTTTGTACCAAGCAATTATGAAGCTTGGAGATTCAACAACTGGGGCCGACGCCGCTTCTGATCAGGCAAGCGCATATGCGGTTGATGCACAAAAAGCCCTTCTATCAAAATATTATCAAAAACTGTCAGAGCTAGAAAAAGTCGAGGAGCAAGATGAAGAATTATCAAATTCCATCAAGCAAGCTATGACCTTAAGAGAAGAATTCACCGAAGACAGTGTTGAAGAATTATTAGCTGCGCTCATGTCGTCAAACGTTATGGAAAATATCTGCCAACATTTATTTACCCAAGAAATGCGTAATGCGCAGAGCGCAGTGAGAATGCTAGAACAACGAGGATAATTATATGATTAAAACTACACAACGCAAAATAAATAAGAATCTTGTTAAAAAATTGAAAGATACTGAAAACAACCTCGCGAATATTTTTTACTTTAAAAACGGTATTTGTGGTTTTGAAAATTTAAAGGAATTTATCGTTACATCCCTTCCTCAAGATACACCAGAAAACTACAAATATTTGCAATCAACTGAAGACGAAGGCCTGAAGCTAATCATGATGAATATCACGGTGAATCCAAAAGATTTTAGTATTATTAATGCGAAAGATCTGGAAATATCTCTTCACACAAAAAACTTAGAATTAAAAGATGTGGCTATATTTTTAGTAACTTCAATGCATAGCAAGCTAGAAAAAAACTACATTAGTGTAAATACTGCAGCCCCTATTATGCTGAATCCTGTTTCACAAGAAGGATGGCAAGTTATTTTAGATAGCCCAGCGTATAACGTGCAGCACTATTTGGGTTAGAGAATTAGCTATTCATTGTAGCAACAACAATTCCTTGTTTTGCCATCATGTCTGCGCGTTCATTACCTTCTTCACCATTATGTGCAGCCACCCATTCCCAAGTGATCGGACGTTTCTGGGATAAAACATCTAGCTCTTGCCAAAGATCCATATTTTTAACTGGGGTCTTACTAGCAGTCTTCCAGCCATTTTTCTTCCAGCCTACAATCCAATGACAAATGCCGTCTTGAACATAACGACTATCGGTACGCAAAGTAATGGAAAAATCTTTAGGTATAGCTTTCAATGCTTCAATACAAGCAGTTAATTCCATGCGGTTATTGGTGGTTTGAATTTCTCCCCCATTCCATTCATGAGTTTTACCATTTGCGCGCACAACAACACCCCATCCACCAGGACCAGGATTGCCACTGCAAGCACCATCAGTATAGACAAGAACGGCTGAATCTTTGCTAAGAGAATTAAAAAATTCCATCACTTAATAGCCTGTCTGCAATCGATCAACCAGTTGCTTTACCGTTGGTACAAATCCATTTGCATAAAATGAATCTTGCCCAAAGCGGTAAGCTTGGTGACCAGCAAACATTAATTGGTTATCAATTTCTTCGCTGTGACTAATTTTCTGAAGTGTCTTTTGAATGCAAAATGAACGTGGATCTGCTTTTTTACCTGTAGACCAAGTTTCGTTTTGCGCCCAATTACTAAATTTGCATTCAGATAAACATCCCATACAATTAATTTGATCGGTTAAAATATTTTGAGACTCTTCTTGTGATACAAAAATCAATGTGTTGTCTGGAGTTCGCATAGGAACAACGTACCCCTGTTTTACCCAAACATCTGCAGATTCTTTATCGTGCTGAGCAAGATAAACAAACCTACCACGCGCACCTACTGGAAATTGCTGGGTATGCTCACCTATGGGCTCAACAGAATAGGCAACCTGACGCACCGATCTGCCTTCTAAATTTTGCATGAAAGCATTACGTACCCCAGAAGAATAAAACCCAGTTGGACTGAATCGATTTAAAAAGATATCGCCCTTATTAAGATTTAAAAGCTTCTTTTTCCAGCTTTCAGAAATAGGACTTTCTTGCGTTAATAGCGGACGAGTACCAAATTGAAATGAAATCGGTCCCAATTCTGGATTGTTAATCCAGTCAGCCCACTCTGACAACCACCAAACCCCACCAGCCATAAAAATAGGCGTTTCACCCAACCCAACCTCACGCATAGCTTTGCGTAAAGCAATAACACGAGGTAAAGGATTTTCTGGAATCAAAGGATTTTCGCTATTAGAAAGACCATTATGACCGCCGGCTAACCAAGGATCTTCATAAACAACCCCGCCTAATGATTCCGAAAAACGACTATAAGCACGTTTCCACAAAATATGAAAAGCTCGGGCCGATGAAACAATAGGGTAATAGAATAATCCGTAGCTAACGCAAATTTCAGCTAATTTAAATGGCATACCAGCGCCACACGTCACGCCGTGCACAAGGCCTTTTGTTTGTGATAATACCCCATGCAAAATAGGCTCAACAGCGCCCATTTCCCATAGAACATTCATGTGAATGCGACCTTGACCATTGCTACGCTCATGAGCAATGCGCGCTTGTGTAATTCCACCTTTAATAGAATAAGCGATTAACTCTTCATGGCGTTCTCTACGAGTTTTTCCGTGATAAATTACAGGGATTAGATTTCCATCTGTATCATGCGCGTCTGCGTTAACTGCAGAAAATGTTCCAACCCCACCAGCCGCAGCCCAGGCACCAGAACTTTCTCCGTTAGATATAGAAATGCCCTTTCCTCCTTCAACAAGAGGAAGCACTTCTTTACCCGATATGCGTATAGAATTCAATAAACTCACAAGACCGCTATAGTATAATCCATCTTGCTTTTTTAACCGGAATTTGACAAAAAGTCTATTCTTGGCATGTGAAAATTATTGAATTTCAGGTTTAAGAAAATAAAATGAAACCACAACATCTATTTTCGCAAGATATCCAATCGATAATTAAGTGCCTCTAGCACATGTTTACTCGAGATATTTTCATGGGATTCTATATCGGCAATCGTGCGAGATACTCGCAATAAGCGGTGATACCCACGTGCTGATAGATTATAGCGATTAATGGCCTGGTGCAAAAGTGCATCGACTTCAGCATTTGTGCGCACTGCTTTATCAAGCATTTCTCCATCAACATAAGCATTGATCATTACTTGAGAATTATAGCGTTCATGTTGACGACTCCTTGCATTCTCAACCCTCTGCAAAATACTTTGACTTGATTCCTCATTACGCTCTGCCTGAAGCTCTTCCGGCTTTAAAGCTTGGACAGGTATAACTAAATCAAAACGATCTAGCATAGGTCCAGATATTTTTTGTTGATATTCATCTGCACATTTTGGAACCTTATTACACTGACGATCTTCATCGCCAAAATATCCACACCTACATGGGTTCATGGCAGCAATACACTGAAATCTTGCAGGATACGTATAATGGTGTTGAACTCTGGCAATAGTAATGGCACCTGTTTCAAGCGGTTGTCGTAAACTTTCCAAACACCCCCTAGAAAATTCAGGGAGCTCATCAAGGAAAAGAACTCCGTTGTGCGCCAAAGATATTTCTCCCGGCTTACCCTTCTGCCCTCCTCCTACTAATGCAGGTAAGGACGCGCTGTGATGAGGGTCCCTGAATGGACGAGTTTTTACTAAACCATCTTTCGGTGCCATACCCGCCAAGCTATGCACAACTGTTACATCGAGAGCTTCCTTAGGACTAAGCTTTGGAAGAATTCCAGGCAGTCTTGAAGCTAACATTGATTTACCTGCACCTGGAGGACCGATCATTAAAACATTATGACCACCAGCAGCTGCTATTTCTAATCCACGTTTAGCAAAACGCTGAGATTTTACGTCTTTCATATCAAGATTATATGCACTTATTTCATCAAGCTTAGGCTCTGGTTGCACTAAAATAGTTTCATTTTTGAAATGTTTGATAAGCTCTAAAATATCTCTCGGGGCCAAAATATGAATATCTCCACCCCAGGCAGCCTCTGGCCCACAATCTTTCGGACATATAATGCCTTTACCATGTTCTGCAGATAAAAGCGCCGAAGGTAAAACCCCAGGCACGCTTAAAATACGCCCATCTAAGGTAATCTCTCCCAACGCAATGTAATTTGTCAGTTCATCTCTGGGAATGATATTCATTACACCTAAAATTGCCAAAGCAATAGGTAAATCGTAATGCGTGCCTTCTTTTTGAAGATCAGCGGGCGTTAAATTAACGGTTAATCTAACTGCTGGAATATCCATTCCCAAGCCATGTAAGCACGCACGAATTCTCTCGCGCGATTCCGCGACAGCTTTATCTGCCAAGCCAACAATTGTAAAAGTAGGTAATCCAGGAGCAAACTGAACCTGAACCTCAATTAATTTAGGCTGTACTCCAAAAAAAGCGACTGTATAACAGGTTGCGAGCTTCATTCGTTTTTTCTTTTATTCTGGGGGTAAATTGTTAAAAAAAGATGAAAATATCCTCCTTTTAAAAATCTAATCGAGAAAACTAAACCATGCAAAACAATGCCCATAGTTTTTTTACAAAAAACGAGTTATAGTTTCTCCGTGTAAAGGCAAAATTTATGAATATACGAATACTTTTTATTGTTATAAGTGCAGCTGTTGCTGTAGGTGGAATAGGGCTTTATAAAAAGCTCTCGTTTTCTTCTGTTGATGACAGAAAGATTTGCATTTTTTCAACTAAGACACCTGGGTCGCAAGATGACATTCGTTTTATTCGTCAGGCTTTGCAACTCTATGACATTAAAAGTAATCAGATTACTGAAAACACAAATTGTGACAGCGCTTTCATAAAAATATTTTTAGAGCAAAAAAAATTTGATGAATATGCAAAAAAAGATGACTCATCACTAAAAATTGGTATTCGCTTAAATGATTCTTTGGGGGAAGAAAATCCTAATGTTATTAACTTGCCCGAGGAAGATGACGCTGAAGCTTTGTTGGAACTAGCTAAAACGATTGTGAAAAAAGCCATTAGCTGCTTATTGATATACGATGAAAGCAGTGAACATTCAAAGCGTCTAGCCTTGCAATTTCAAGAACTAGCTAAAATTAATGGAATAGAATTACGTGCGTGCATTCTCTCTGCAAATAGAAACATTCCCACGCTTTTAAAAGAAGTTAGCCAAAATATCAATGCAGTTATTTTTGTTCCAGGAGAAATTGTTTTTTCAGATTCTGAGCTTATTTTAGAATATTTCAAAACAAAAAAAATTCCAGTATTTGCAAACCATGCGGGATTAGTTCGCTCTGGAGCATTAGGCGGATATGATTTTGATACACAAGAAATTGCTCATAGCATTGCTGAGGTTGCTAGTTGCTTTTTAAAAGATCAGAAAAACATTAAAGACAATGCTTTTGATGAACTGTATCCACAATTACATTTAAACATGGATACTATTGACCACCTTGGTATACAATTAGATTCTGGTGACCTATTGGACGAAGCCGTTACTGTTGGTGGCGCAGATTTATGAACACTATTCAGATTATAGGAGCCATCGAGCTTGGATTAATCTATGGATTCGTAGCGATGGGGGTGTACTTGTCCCTAAGAATTCTTGATTTTCCTGACTTAAGCGTTGATGGCACATTTCCGCTAGGCGCGGCTACATGTGCAGCTTTAATTGTTGCTGGCGTTCACCCATTGGTGGCGACTATAGCTGCGATGATTTTAGGTGGGCTAGCAGGATTGATTACTGCGTGGCTATCAACTCATTTAAAATTCATGAATCTTTTGTCTGGAATTTTGGTGATGACGGCACTTTATTCTATAAATCTTCGGGTCATGGGACGACCTAACATCCCACTTTTGGGAGAAAATACACTCTTTGAAGAATTTTTTCTTTGTTTGAAAGGGCCATTGGGGCTTTTTTGGAGAATTTTTCCTATTTTAATTTTCATCGGTCTTTTGGCCTATGCTCTAAACTGCTTTTTAAAAACTAATACTGGACTGGCGTTACGAGCCACAGGTAACAACGCACGCATGGCAAGAGCCCAAGGAATTAATGATAAAGCTATGGTTAGCTTAGGTTTGTGCTTAGCGAATAGCTTTGTTGCATTAGGCGGTGCAATTTTTGCTCAGGTCAGTGGTTATGCAGACATAAGCATGGGTGTCGGCACTATTATTATTGGACTAGCAGCCGTGATTATTGGAGAAGCCGTGTTGCCTATACGCAAAATCAGCCACGCAATTCTCGCTTGTATTGCAGGTGCAATACTATACAGATTTGTAATTGCAACAGCTTTAAACATTGGCGGATCCCTGCTACAAGCCTCTGACTTAAACTTAGTGACGGCAGTTCTTGTAGGCATTGCCATGTTATTGCCCGACTTAAAAAGGCAGCTAAGGACAAAAGCGTGATTAGCTTAAAAAATATATCCGTGCATTTTGGAGCAGGCACTGCCGCCTTTAGAACAGCTTTAAAAAATGTATCACTTCAAATTCAAGAAGGTGAATTTGTTACTGTGATTGGCAGTAATGGCGCTGGAAAATCCACTCTGCTTAATGCAATTGCTGGGGAAGTTCTTCCAGATACCGGCCAGATTTTAATTGATGAAGAAGATGTTACTCAACAAGAAACAAGCACCAGAGCAAAACATGTTGCACGCGTTTTTCAAGACCCCATAGCTGGAACATGTTCTTATTTAACAATCGGTGAAAATTTAGCTCTTGCGCTATGTAGAGGAAAAAACCGAACGCTTAAAAACGCCGTGACTAATACTTCACGCAAATATTTTCAAAGTATTTTAAAGCCTTTGAATTTAGGGTTAGAAAATAGGCTAGATACTCAAATGGCAATGTTATCGGGAGGGCAACGCCAAGCCGTAAGCTTGCTTATGGCAACATTAAGTCCTTTGAAAATCTTACTTTTGGATGAGCACACAGCAGCCCTAGACCCCAAAACAAGTCGCTTTGTTATGGATATAACTCAACAAATTGTTGAGGAAAAAAAATTAACAGCCTTGATGGTAACGCATAGTTTAGGGCACGCCCTTCAATACGGGACACGAACAGTAATGTTGCACGAAAGCCAGCTTATTTATGACATTAAAGGTGAGGACCGCAAACGCCTTACTCCGCAGGATTTAATGCGTCAATTTGGCAGTTCAATAGATAGCGATCGATTGCTACTTAACACCTAAGCTTTTTAGCAGTTCTTTAGGTATTGGCATAAATCTGCATAAACCATTTTTTACAGCAAGTTGCATTTTCTCTAATGACTGTTTCTTCTCAATTCCCAAAGTTAATCCAGATAGCCCTTTGAACCAAAGCCCAACAGGATGTCCTGGAACAGCTTCTAAAACGATATTGGCCATGTCTGCAGTTTCTTTCATGTTTTCCATTTTATCAAAACATAAATTTAAAAATCCTATAGCCATATCTGCACGCTCTGGAAAATTAGTAACATGCGCGACAACCACTGCTTTAAATATCCTAAAGAACTCGGAATTTTTTAAGATATTCACTTTGGGCAAACTAACGTATGTATTGCATAGGTTAATAATATGCACAGAACTAACAACGTTCCGTTTTTGATATGAATCTAAATAATCTTGCATCAAGCAAACAACTGATTTTTCGATACCAGGCAAATACTTATCATCTATAACTGTTGCAGAGCTTAGGCCATAAGAAAACTGTCCAATGATTCTATTAGAACATTTGTACGTACTAAATTTGTCATATGAATGTGCAGGGTGATTAAGGAACATTGATACATCTTTTTCAAAAGACTGAATCGTTTTGTATCGATGTTGGTTAAGAACTAGCGAAGACCACAGCTCTGTGCAAGAAAATACCGTTAAAAATAGCCCGCATCCAAGAAAAACAAAACGTGGCACTTTAAAACTATAACTAACTTTTTCTTTCATCAATGACATAGCAAGGAGCGAAAAAATTAAAACTGGAGGAGTTTGAAACCAAGCACTTAAAAGGATTAAATAACTAACAACAAAAAACCTTGCTGACCAATCACTTAGATCAATGTTTTCTACCCACTTGTAAATAATGGTCAATAAAAGCCCAACTCCCACAAATCCAGAGGAAACTAACGTTTCTAGAATTAAGTTATGGCTGTGCAAAAGATTTCGCTCCAAAAATTCCCAATTGGGCTTAAAGTTTTCATCAGCATACATGCTAAAATTTTCAAGCCTAAAAAGATTTAAAACTGGAAATTCCTGATAACTTCCCCATCCATATCCAAATAAAAGATGAAAAAATTTTGAAAAACTGAAATTATCAAAATAGTGCGATACAGAAGCAATACCAAGCAAAGTTCTGCTTCGTAATTCTGTAGGTAAAGCTGGTAAAAATAAATATGACAACAAAATCATTATTGCTATAAAACAGAGACCGCCAACTATGTACAAACCGTCGCTTCTTGGTAAAAATTTCACGCACTTCTTGCTAATAGGCAACAAAAGAACAAAAACAAGAGCAAATAAACACCCTACGGTTGCCGCTTCGTTAGTGAATAAAAACAATAAATAATAGAACACTGTAGCGTAAGCTATATCCCACACACGCTTAAAGGAAATTAGAGATTTTCTGAAGTCCGCATACATGGGCAAACTTGCCAATAGTGCAAATGCTCCAATATCAAGAAACACATACGTTTTTATACTTAAAAGTCCATAGTACCCCACAATAGTTAATACACCATACGCTAATGGAATTAACCAAAGCGGAGCGTTTTTTGTGCTAGAGTGTTTTCCAAGAATTAACAAAATAGCCATGGATAGAAATGTTGCTGTACCTTCGCGTATTTCATTAATGCCACCTAATGTGGTTAAGCCATTTTGAAAAATTCCTAAAACGCTAAAGGCTGCCAATAAAAAGAAGCCGCTAGCGAGAACTGGAACTTTTAATTTTTCGTTTTTTCCAAATCCCAAGAATAACGCATATAGCCCTGCTACAAACCACAAGCCAAAAAAGGCAAAATCTGATTCTTGAAAAGCACCAAAAGGCCAAATTACCGGGACAAAAGGCAAAAAAACCAAAAGATAAAAATATGTATTTGTAAAAGGCAATGTCATTGGTTAACCCATATTAATAGATTATTAAAGCAAAACTTAATTTGTTGCATGTGGGATACATCTGTGGATTATACAGAAAAATTGAAGCAAAAAAACAAAAGATTTTGCAGAGTTAGTATATATTTTAGATTGTAATAATATATTTTTTAAGAGGATACCTATGTTTAAACAATTTAAGGCAGTAAAGGCGCTCGCGCTTGTTGCTGTATGTATAGGAAGCGGACAATTGTCTGCTGTGGTTTCGGGGGGCTCTACTTCTGGAGGCTCTACTTCATCATCAGGCGGAGCCGGTGTTTATGGCGCTTCTGGTTACTATGCTTATGACTCTGTCGCAACAACACCTTCTGCTGTTGTTACAGAAGCTTCTATCATGGCAATTAAAGTATCAAAAATTATGGGCTTAGTTGGCGCAGTAACTGCTGAAGCAGCAGAAGCAATGCGCGGAAGTGATTCAAGCGCAGCTACTTCAGGTACTGATGCAGGCGTAAAAATTGCTGGTTCAACAGGTTCTGCTCACCGTGCATCTACATGGCTACGTGCAAGCATGGGCTTTATTGACAACGCAACAACAGATCAACAATGGAACGGTAAATCATACCTAACTATGGTTGGAGCTGACTATAAGTTCAATAACATGTTCTGCGCTGGTTTAGGCTTAAGCTATTCTCACCTTGATGCAAGAACTGAGTTTAACAAAGGTACTATGAAGCAAGATACATTAGGCGTTAACCCTTATTTGATCATTGTTCCACACAAGAACTTTAATGTTGAATTTGTTGGTGGATGGAGCACAACAAGAGGTAAAGATGATCGTCGTTGGGTTGTAACTCAAAACTCTGGTGCGGGTATCAATAATATTGATAACAAATTTACTTGTGCGCCAAAGTCACAGGCAATGTTTGGTGGTGTGTTTGCTAACTTTGTAAACAAAGTGAATAAAGCATCTTTCAGTTTGCAAGTTGGTTACTTAATGATGCAAAGCAAAATGGACAAGTTTAGCGAGAAATCAGCAGATGCTGCATATGCTGCAAACGCTAAAAATGTTCCATCTAACACTTTCAAAGCACAAACAGCTGTAGCGAAAATATTAGTTGGCTATCAGATGACTCCTAGCGTTATGCCTTTCGTAAACATTCATGGTCAATATGACGTGAAAGAAAACAAAGGTGTTACATACGAAAAAGGTAAAAAGTACAATATAAACCGCTCAGCATTTGGTGGTGGTACTGGTTTCCAAGTGAAAAATGACGATCAATTATCAGGAAGTCTACAATTCGATTACACAAAGCGTGGTCAATTGTCTACTTACGTAACTGGTCTTCGTGTTCACTACGGTTTCTAGTGATTTTAGAAAGACTAAAAAAGGCGGTGGCTTTCACCGCCTTTTTTTTATTTGGTTGCAGTAGTGATCAAGCACGTATTGATAAGGCTTTTGATCTCGCTCAACAAAACAACTATAAGCAAAAAATTATCAAATCTTCGCTATTCCCCATTCAAATTTTTTATCAAGAAAATAATTCTAAACACGCTGTTATTTATCTGGAAGGTGACGGCCTAGTCATCAATAAATATGGAGAGGTAGCATTAGACCCTACTCCAACAGATCCTATGGCATTAAGGCTAGCTTCTGTTGATAAACGACATGTCACAAAAATTGTGATTAATAGACCCTTCCACTATATAAAAAGTAAACATTCTAATTCCAGATATTGGACAACCTCACGTTATGCGCCCGAAGTAATTCAGTCAATTCTTGAAGTCATAAAAAATTGTCAGAAAGAGTTTCATTTTAAAACAATTGAAATTGTTGCATATTCAGGGGGAGCATCGGTCGCATTATTGTTGGCACCACATTTAGAGAACATAGAACAAATTACTTCTTTTGCAGGAAATTTAGATCACAAGGGCTGGACAAGCTATCATAACGCAGGACCTCTTTTTGAATCTCTTGACCCCTTAAAAAACAAAGCTGTTCTTGGACACATTCCGCAAGTTCACTTTCTTGGTACAATCGATGAAAATACAACCATTGATTTAGGCAAACAGTACAAACAACAGATTGATACAGACAAAGTGACTATTGTGACTGTTGAAGGATTTGACCACGATAGTAATTGGCCTAGTGTTTGGCAAGAACAACTGATGAAATTAAAGTAGCAGCTCTCATCAAAAACGATTAGAATAACACCAATACTACAAAAATGAATAATTATGATCGTTTCTTGCCCTAGATGTCGCAAGCAGTATCGACTTGACGTTAGTCGGTTGAATTACACTCATCTACCTGATAACAGTGGTCAAGGTGTTCAGTTAGCTTGTTCTAATTGTCATGAACAGTGGTGGGAACTAAAAAAGGAGTCGGTAAACAAGAATCAAGCAGAATATAAGTTTGCTGTTCCAGAACAACCCTTTAGAAATCTAACAGACCTATCTTTATTGTATCAAAGGCAATCGACTGGTTATGCTTATAGGCCTGCACAGGAATCAGATATATCACAAGCGAGGACTGATGCTTACACATATTCTCAGCAGCAAGCGGCTCAAAAAGAAATTATAAAGCCTAAAAAATGGAAATTTTTTATTCGAATCACTCTGTGGAGCCTACTCATTTTAGCTGGAACAGTTAGTTTGGCACTAGTAGCGATGCACTATAACCCGGCATTATCATTTCTTCCCACAGCAGATAATACATCGCCCTCTATTGCACCAGAAGAAGTTAGCGTTGAAAATATCCAATTTGATGTTAAGCCTTTAGATGAAGAACATCAAAGAATTATTGTTGTTGGAAATGTTAAAAATTCTGGACTGCTAACCGTACCATTAAATAACATCCAGATTACCGCCTGGGGCACATGCCAAGAAGGACAATCTGCTAATGAACAAGGACTGTGTGAAATTCGCGTTTGGCCTTACAAATGGAAACAGGATTTACTACAGCCAGGAGAACAGCTAACCTTCAAGAGTGCCGCTAAAATTCCAGCTAATTTACAAGTCGATCAGGTTCATGTTGATGTCGCAACAAACTAAAAAAACAATTTTAGTCGGGTCTGTAAAAAGCAGAGCCCAGAAATTACTTCTTAAAAATAAACAAGCGCTTAGGACGTATTGGCCTATTTTACTTTTGGCCCAGCTCCCTGCTTTAATCATTTGTTTAATTTTACCATTTAAACAAACGGCGACAACTCTTGATAAAAAAAACAATACTGACACCAGTAAACAGCTTGTTACTCATATAAAAAATATTGAGCATCGTTTTAATGAGCTAAATCAGCGATTTGTGGCCTTGCAAATTCAACACGCAAAATTTATCAAAGCCTCAATATTATTGACAGCAACTGTGCAACAAGGTAGCTCACCATCTGTAAATCTGTTCAAAAAAACTACTCTTGATACTCTTGATCGTATTGGGGAAAAAATCAGACTAAATGAACCATTTTCTGGGTTGCTTACAAGTCTGCCTCAAGAATGCTCATCATTTTCCGGGTATAAAACATTGAAACAATTTTCCGTCCGTCTTCCGCTAAATCATCAACAACTCAAAAAAGCGTTTGATGATATTCAAAAACACTACACTCCGCCAAAAATAAAAAGTAACCTTCCAAGATGGTTAGAAAAAATTGCTTCGCTTTTCCAAGGCAATATTAAAATAGAAAAAGCAAATCAAAATAACGAAGATCCCTTTCAATTAATCGTAAATGCTCTTGATGGCCAAGACTTAAAGTTGGCCTACTCTCAAGCAAAATCCATAAAGAACCAATCAGTAGAATTGTGGGCAAAACATGTAGCTGAACGCTTATCACTTGAAGAAGATTATTCTTCATTTGCCGAAAAGGTGCAGAATTGGGTTCAGCAGCCCCCTATAGAGAATAAAATAGCGCCAATTAAAACAACACAGGAGAATATCCCTTAATGGCACTTATCAAAGGCTTACGCTTTTTCATCGCTCTTAGTGTGCTTTGCGTTATAGGCATTTTAATTACTAGCTATCCTGGTGAAGTAAAATTCAGTTGGTTTGATTATTCTGTTTCATTACCAATAGGGTTGTTTTTAGCTTGCCTAGTTATTGTTTTTGCCATTATCGCTTCGCTTTATAATTTTTGGAAATGGCTATGGAATCTGCCTCAAAACTATTTAATTTACCTTCAAAAAAAGCGCACCCAAAGAGGGAATAATCTTTTAATTGATGGACTTAGCGCAATTGCGGCAGGGCAAAATCAAGAAGCAAAAGAGGTTATTGCTGTAGCTTGTGAGCTTTTACCAGACAATCCACTTACTCAATTTATTGCTGCACAAGCCTCATACATGACTGGAGATACGGAGACCGCCACTCGGCAGTATATGTCTATGCAAAAAGATAGACGAACAAGCTTTCTTGGACTCCGTGGGCTAATTTTGCAAGCTAAAGATAAAGAAGATAATAAACTTGCTCAAGAATACATCAGTAAGGCTCTTTCAATTAGGCCAGACTCTCCATGGCTACAAGACGAATACCTTTTAAATACCATTCACTTAGCACAAAAAGGAATTTTTCCAAAAGCAGAAAAAAATAAACTTACGAAGTATGTATCTAAAGCTCAGTGGTCTCGTCATCAGGCAATGCTAAACTGGTTACATTTACAAAATAAAAACTCTTTAACCAGCAGCGAAAAAGAAAAATTACATTTAAAGATTTTTGATTTGGCTCCTGATTGGACTGAGAATGTTAAACAGCTAGTAGAATACTACATTCACCATCAATCATTTTCAAAAGCACAAAAATTACTGATTGATGCTTTTAAGCAGCATCCTCATCGTACCCTTGGCTTGTTATGGGATTCAGTTTTTCATGAAATGGAAGCTATCGATCGATATAGAGCAATGGAAAAACTTGTAGCATCTCAAGAAAACCATCCCGAAAGTCAATTTTGTTTGGCTTCTAGCGCTATTAAAGCCCAATTATGGGGCCAAGCTAAAGAGCACTTGGATAATTTATTAACCCATGGTTACACACGAACTGGATGCAATCTTATGGCAGAGCTAATGGAGCTTCAGCATCCAACTCAATTTGATTTAGCACGCGAATGGCTACATAAAGCTGCCCAAATTTCATCCGATTATGAATGGCAATGTAACTCTTGCCACAATCATTTTGATAAGTGGCAACTTGTTTGTGGTAATTGCTCATCAATTGACCAAATTTATTGGCAGGAAACTTCTTCCCCTCAACGACAGGTTAAGGGCGACATAGAAACAACACGGATTTGTCAGGTAGTTTAGATTTCTTGCTTAAAGCTATCTAAAATTGCTAAATAAGAATCTTTACTCCCCTTTTTAAGGGCTATTTCATTTGATAAAATTTTTAAAAACTGCACAGGCTTTTGTTGGCGAATAGATTTGTTTAATAAAATTCTATGCCAAAAAACTGATTCAGAAGTTGCTTCTTGCTTATGAAGTCCCTTAATCAAAGAAAGATCAGGAAAAGAAGATTTTGGTTTTTCTTTTATTGGTTCTTTTTTTACGGGTGCTATTACTGCACCAAAGACATCTTTTTTCATGTATGAATTTCTTCAGATTATTGCTTATTAATATAATCCATTAATGTGCCAGATCCAACAGCTGCTTCCATTTCTGATCTTAGTGTTATGATTTGGTTGATACCTTCTATCTCAACATAAAAAACTTTCTTACCATCAGTTACCCAAATAATTTTTATCGAAGGAGATGAGCCTTTCTCAAATTGCGTTGTAACAGAAAAATCTTTATCATTTCCCTTTTTTTCTGCAATCAATTGACCCGAAATCTTTGCATTTACCATTGCCGATAGTTTTCCTTCTCCTGCGTAAAAGCGAATCAGGTATTGTTTTAAATATTCTCTTACTTTTTGCTTGTCTTCTTCCGATAAAGCCCTACGCTCTCCCCCCTCCTTGTTATTATAGCCAAGTCTTGAAAAAACAGCTTTTGTAATCCGTTCAATATCTAGGTATTTATTAATGCATTCACTTAACTGTTGACGTTTTATGTCATCAGATGCATTGCCTTGGTTAACTATTGCTAGAGCTTCGTCAACCAGCTTCTTAATAAAAGCAGAGGCTTCTTTTTCACCATTTACTGAAGTTTCGCAGGTGTCTTCACCTATAACAGGGAATATACACAAACAAATAAAAGAGATAACATACAACATCTTTTGCATTTTAAAATTCCTTTTAGGGGGAATACATTCTTTGATAGTATCATTAGAAGATGAATAAAACACTAAAATACTCTTTAATTAGTTTAAAAAACTTAATACTTTTTTCCATTATTGGCGGACTTGCGTTCTCGCCTTTCAACCAGCCTATTGCTTTGTTTTTATCTATTTATGTGTTGATTTCGCATATTCAAACACAAACTTGTTTTTATAACTTTTTCAAACGAACGTTTATCTTTTTTTTCTTTTTCTTTTTAACCCAGCTTTATTGGGTGGCTTGGGCATTTAATGTATATGGCATTCCCGAGGCTATGCCTATTGGGTTAATTTGCATGCCAATTATTATTGGTATATTTCCAACCATATTTATTTTGCCTAGCTATTTTTTCAAAGAGAACACGGTTGCATTTGCATGGATGTTTTTCCTTGGTTGGTGCTTAAGTGAAATCGCCAGAAGCTTTTTATTCACCGGTTTCCCCTGGAATTTAAATGGCTATGTTTGGGATTTACCACTTTTACAATGCACCAGGTTTTTTGGAATCTTTGGATTATCATTTTTAACAACAGCTGCTGCTGTTGTTTTGTACACCAAACAAAAATGGCTTGGGTTAGGTATTTTTGGTACCCTGCTCTGTTTTTGGATTGAAGGAAATCAGCGTTTAAAATCACCAGAATTAAATACTGAAATCTGCTTACGATTAATTCAACCATCAGTTGACCAACGTGAAAAATGGCACCCTCAATTTTTTGAAAAGAACTTATCAATTTTAGAAATACTATCTAAAGCAGATGGTGAAAAACCAGTTCATGTAACCATTTGGCCAGAGGCCGCTATAACTATTCCACTTGATGCTCATGTTGATTTTTCTGCTCATCTTGGTAGCTTTATTAATCAAGGTTACCTGATTACTGGCGCACCAAGAAGAATGCATAATCCAGAAAAAGATTTCAGTTGCCTTCAGGTTATTGATAATAAGGGGCTAATTCATGCCACCTTTGATAAATTTCACTTGGTACCATTTGGTGAGTATGTTCCTCTGCGTGCATTAAATCCGTTTCCTAAACTGACTAATGGAACGCTTGATTATTCCGCAGGAACAGGTCCCCGTACAATTCACGTGCTTGGCCTTCCTCCATTTAGCCCTCTTATATGTTACGAGGCTATTTTTAGTGGAGCTGTTATTGACTCCACAGACCGTCCCCAGTGGCTATTGAACATTACGAATGATGCTTGGTATGGAATAACTAGTGGCCCCTATCAGCACCTTAAAATTGTACAGGTACGAGCCATAGAGGAAGGGCTCCCCCTAGTACGCGTAGCTAACAATGGTATTAGTGCGATTATTGATAGCTATGGGAGAATACTTCAGCGATTAGAACTTAATAAAATTGGATTTATTGATGCCTACCTTCCAACCCACCTACCACAAACGCTTTATCGTAGTTTTATTAATTATTGTAACCACCTAGGATAGACCCTTACTTCTCCCATTTCGCCGTCAATCGTCATTGAAAGATATGGTAAATTAGGGCGTCGTTGCAATTCACCGTGAAGATCATCATCTGGAGTAGGCATGAAAGCAAGAGGAACTCCTTCACCAACATATACGTCATGATCAAACTCAGAATCTTCGCGCAAAGCATCTGGAACGTAAAGACCAGAAATGTTAAACCCCTCTGCTTGTAATCTATTAATTATAGTAACTACATTGTTCAAATAACTGCTTGCTAGGTATATCTTCAGATTACTTGTGACAAAAGAAAAACTCCTTATCTCAGCTATAATTTCTTGAAGGTAATTAGGATTATCATAAAGATTGTCCTCATAAAAATGAAATAGGCTGGCAGTTCTGGTTTCAGTATTCCATACAGAAATTCCCACACAGTCACATAGACCATGTGTATGCAAAATGATTCCTTCCGAAGTGGTTTTTTTAAATCCAACCCCCACCTTGCCTGTCTTTGATAGTTTCAATGATTTTAAAGTAATCTGTGGTAGAATTAATCCATTTTCTAGCAAAGGAATTACACTAAAAGAAGCTTTAATAACAGCTATTTTCTCTTCGTTTTTTATCTTTCTAAAGGTGTGTTTTTGGCCATCCACATACATTACATGCTCATGAATAACAGTGGAGTTGGCCCCCTCAACACCAGAAGCACACAACACCCAAAAAGATAACAACACTAACGAAAAAATTCTCACAAAAGTTCTTTTCTTGAAAATATCAAGCAACAAGAAAGCAATATAATGACAACTCAAAAATTTTTCAACCTTCATCTCTTTTTGTCTCTGTTTACTTTACCATGTGCATAAAATTGTGGAAAAATACACATAAGCGCTGTGTAAACATTGTGTAAAAAAGCCCCCTGTGCATAAATGCTCAGTTAGCCATGAAATTCAGCAACTTATACACCAGTTACAAACACACAAACAAAAAATATCCCCAGATTAGAAAAAATTTTACACAACCAACCCACATGCGGACTCTATACTCTATACAAAAAGAAAATCTTGTGGATAAGATGGGGACAACTTTGGAATTAGGCTTTTGCACAAGCACTACTACCAATACTAAAACCTTTAAATATATATATTATTATTAGTATGAAGATTATTCAGGCATTAAACGGTCACACCGAAACTCAAAAACCCATTTGGATAATGCGGCAAGCTGGTCGTTATCTGCCAGAATATAGGGCTTTGAGAAAAAAGTCCCCTGATTTTATGGGGTTTTGTCTAAACCAAGAAATGGTGGTGGAGGCAACACTTCAGCCAATTGTTCGCTTTGGTTTTGATGCTGCAATTATTTTTAGTGATATTCTGGTCGTTCCACATTTTTTAGGTCAGACGGTTCATTTTAAAGAGGGGGTGGGTCCTATTCTTGAGCATCCTGACTGGGAGAAAATTCTAGATGCCCCTATGAGCGATGATGTTCACCTTATCTATGAATCAATAAAAAACGTTAGACGAGAGCTGGACTCACAAAAAGCACTGATTGGGTTTGTTGGGTGTCCATGGACAATTGCTTCATACATGATAAGCGAGGGTAAGACCAATAGCTTTGATGGGTTGGTTGCGCGTGCTAAAACTTGGCCGCTTTTTAATAAGCTCATGGACAAACTCACCGCGGTCATTTCAGATCATGCAGTTCGTCAATTAAAATCTGGTGCAAACGTTGTGCAACTTTTTGAATCGTGGGCGTCAGTGGTTCCGGTTGAGCTTCAACAAGAGTGGTTGTTTAAACCCGCCGAAAAAATCATTCGTCGAATCCAAAAACATGTGCCAGAAGCAAGCATTATCTATTACGGCAAGGGTGTCGCCCAAGAAGCCATAAAAAAACTGGGGCACTTAAGTATTGGCTTTGGTGTGTGTCAGGATACAGACCTTTCTACCTTAAAAGACACAACAGCTTGTTTGCAGGGAAACCTTGACCCACAAAAACTTCTCTGTGGTGACTTCAAAGAAGACGTTTTGGCAATTTTAGAGTTTTCAAAGAACCGGCCCTTTATTGTTAATCTCGGACACGGTATTCTTCCTGAAACCCCAATATCCCATGTTGAGGAGTTTATTCGTTTGGTCAGGGGTCAATAATGAAACAAAAAATTGTGGTTATTCTGATGAATCTTGGTGGACCAGATTCCCATAACGCGGTTCGACCTTTTTTGTTTAACTTGTTTTACGATAAAGCTATTTTGAACTTACCAAACCCCCTTCGTTATCTGCTAGCAAGGTGGATTTCATTTTCTCGCAACAAAAAAGCCAGGGGGATTTATTCTTTAATCGGGGGGAAATCACCCATTTTAGAAAACACACTTAATCAAGCGCGGGCATTAAAAAAGTCATTAGAAAATGATTTTGATGTGCTTGTTGTTCCAGCAATGCGCTATTGGAGACCTAGGGCTAAAAACGTGCTTGAGGTTGTGGATGCATTTAACCCAACAAAGGTTGTGCTGTTGCCTTTGTATCCGCAGTTTTCAACAACAACAACAAAATCTTCTATTAATGAATGGCAGAAAATTGCTCCTGAATGGCGATCAAGAACAGTTATTGAGTGTTGCTATTTTAATGACCCAGAATTTATTGGGGCTCATCAGGAGCTTATTAAACCAATTTTGATTGAGGCAAAGAAACATGGATCTCCTAAGATTCTTTTTTCTGCCCATGGGTTGCCCCAAAAGATTGTTGATGGTGGTGATCCCTATCAACAACAGGTAGAGGCAACTGTTGCGTCTGTAATGAAGGGTTTTGATGGGGTTGATTTTGTTGTTTGTTACCAAAGCAAGGTTGGTCCCGTTAAGTGGTTAACTCCAAGTATTGAAGATGAATTAAAGAAGGTGGCGGCTCAATCTAGGCCTGTAGTTGTTGTTCCTATATCTTTTGTTTCTGAGCATTCAGAAACACTGGTTGAGCTTGATATTGATTATGCAAAAAAAGCAAAAACCTGGGGGGTTCCTTTTTACGGACGAGTCCCAGCTTTGGAGGATAACCCCTCATATATAAAATGCTTGGAAAATTCTGTGCGACGACTGGTTGCAGAAAAAATCACCCCGGAACCAGATTGCTCAGCTGGCTTGTGTCGGTCGACCCAAGCGGAGTGTTGGCAGCAATAAGCTGGGGATTTTCCTGATGAGTTGCTCTCGCCAGAAGCTCTAATAACGAGCGCGTTTCTGGTTGAGTTGCTTTTAACTCTGCCAAGATTTGGGATAGGGTTTTATTCTCCCATCCACCGATAAGCTTTAAAAGGGCAGGAGAAGGACTGTGAGGCTCTAATGTAAGAAGAAATTCACCTAACTGGCGAATAGCTTGATAAACGCCAGCTCGGTCATCTATTGTTTGTTTTTTAGGGTCCTCTTCTTTATTAGATTCAGTTTTTTCTTCGTCTGATAATGCTAAGTTTGTGCTGGATATTGTTTCACTGTTAATTTTTTCATCAGGAACTTTTTTGCATAAATTATATAATCCCTTTAGTTCTTCCAAATGACTAATTAATCCATCAAAGCGAGGGCCTTCGTTTCCAATTGCTTCGTTCACAAAATCATCAATGCTTTTTAGGTTTTGTATGCATGCTTCAAGCAGAAAAACTTTTGCCTCTCCTTTTTCTTTGTTTACTTCAGAAAGAGCATTTCGAATTCTGTCTATGGTAATCAGGCCGTTTGTCAAAGATTTTTGATAAGTGTCAGCAGCTGCCCCTCCTCTTTTTGCTGTTTTTTCTAGATTATCTGCTTCATAACATTTTGCGAGATTGGGGGGCTGACTGAAAATTGGGGAGAGTTCATTAAGTGGCTCAAGTAGTATTGTTTCACCCGATGACCTTATAAAAGATTCAAGAATATTTGTGCGAAATTCTTGATCTGGATCTTCGGTTTTTTGTGGATGAAGATCTTTCCAAAAAGTTTTAATAAATGTTAACATCACAGCTGAGTCCTGCGAAAAACTAGCTACACCATATAGGTGGAGTCTTGCTTCTAAAAGCCATGTTAAGAGCTGTAAATCTTTTGTTTTTGTTTGCAGGGTGCTTGTCGACAAGCGTTCTACTTCTTGCCAATTTGCGTGCTTTAGCTCTCCCTCCCAACTTTCTCGATGCATGCCGTCATTTTCTTCACGTCGTGCATCACGAATTTTTACATAAATAGGATCATAGCGTAGCCACTCGCCAACACCATTATTTGTGCTTATGGGGGTTAATAATGCATTAGAAAAGGTTGAGATTTGCGCTGGGATATCGCTCATTGCTCCCCCGTTTCTTCTTTCTTTTTTTCTTCTCGGGTGTTCTCTTGTTCATCAGAATTACCGTCATTTTTTGGATTTTCTTCTTTTGTGTCTTTTTTTGTTTCAGAAAGAAAAAAACCAAAATCAGTCGATTCAATTGTTCCGTCGGTTAAAACTGGTTTATCTTTTATTTCTTTTATTTTTTCTGGCAAATCAGGGGCAGATGTTGGAAATGTTGGCAGGGTGATTATCTTGGGTGGCCCTTTTGATTTGCTAGACGAGTCAATCAGACTTATAGAGTTGTACACTGTTGTGAAAGTTTGATCACTCATCGGGATGCTGAATTTTAGAACGTAAGGATTTGGTTCTGAAACTTTAGAAAAAGAACCTTTAGGAGCAAGGTGATCACGAATTAACCATAACAGTGCCCACTGACTATCATAAACAAATTCAGCGGTAGCGCTCTCAACTTTAAGCGATGATTGTCCTGAGTCTGATTGTGGTTTTGGTGAATTTCCTGTTTCTACCCATTTAAAACCAATAGTTACAGGTGCTCCAAAAGTCCAGCTTCCCTTGCCTTCTAATTTTTTATCTTGCTTATCAATTGTAGTTATTTCATCTGTTTTTATGTACCAATCGAGAATGTTAATGCCACCGTTTTCTTTATCTTGGGCAACCCTAAAGTTAACTTTTATATTAAAATTTGGTTTTTCAGCACTTGGGTCCTTAAGATAGGCATTAAGTAATTGACGAACATCTTCCATGGATAGCAAGAATTGTACAGCCTCCTTCATGTCTGGGCCAATTTGATATAATTGATCAAGAACTACCTTGGTGGAATCACCACACTCTTTAAATATGTCAAAAAATTCACGTATGTCTTCTGGATTTGCTTCGCCATTGTTTTTTTCAAGTTTTGCACCGACAAATGGAAACTTCCCTTTTAAGTTTTTATTAAAGAAAAGAACTAGTTTATCGTAATTTTGAATGGCTTGGTGGCGTTGCAAAACTTCAGCGCGTGATAAAACTTTCATTTTAATTTCTCGCAAAATTTCTAGCAGGTAGTCTCCAGAAATCTCTGATAAGTCATTCAATTTGAGGTGTTTGAGTGAGTCTTTGTAGTTGCCCACATTAAGGGCTGTAAGAATGAAGTTTTCAAGCTGAGCTAAAGAATTGCTTGGTTGTTTTTTATTGTAAGCTTCAACCTGTTCGGTCAATCTTATCCAACGCTCAATCAAGGCTTCATCACGATCCTCTGCACCATCAAAAGCCGGGGTTTTTAAAAGATCGACAATGGGTTTTGCAAAGTCATTAATTGCTGAAGTTAACAGCTCTCGCTGAACAGTTACGTAATGCTTTAAATCATTGCCATCGCGAACAGCGAATGCGCCAATAGATGCTCCTGGTTTTCCATCCCACCAATCAAAATCCTCTTGCTTCATTTTGTAGAGCTTGTGTTGTTTAATGTAAGTGTCGATGTGTGTAAGTAGCCATTGTGATTGATTGCAAAGTAAATCGCGAAGATCTATATAGGCCTTACTAACATCGTCTTGCTTTAAGATTTCTAATAATTTTCCAAGTGGATCAACAACAGCTTTAAAGTCATTTATTTGAGCGCGTAACATGCGCTCAGATTCAGTTCCTGGTTTTACATCTCTTAGAGTCTCTATGAAAGTTTGTGCTTTACCTAGGGTTCCAATTAAAACATCTTGCAAGTTTATTCTAGCAGCTATTTTTATATTTTCTTGAACAGACATTGGGTAGGCTAGTAAGTCTTTGCTAATGAAAACATCAAAATCCTTCATCATGCTAAATGCTGCTTGTACTAAGTTTGAATCCCAATACACAAGTTTTCCTACAGGAATTCTTGTCGTGAGAGGCTTTCCAGAAGGCACCCCCATAAAGCTAAGTTTAAACAATGAAGTTAAGTACTTTTCTAGTGTTAATAATCCATGAGAAGGGGGAAGCGCCTTCTGGTTAAGACCTTTATCTACTAAAGAATCATTAATAGCCATCAAGAAATTTTTAAATCGATTAAATCCAATAGCCGTTTGATCAACTAAATACTGAGTGACATCGCGACCAAAAAGTGGAGACATGTCTATGTGGTCAAGGATTTTATCAAATTCTTTCCCTGGCACGAAAGTTTTTCCGTCCATCCATGTTGAGCCCAATTCGCCCAAAGAAGGTGCGGTTAGTGACAAATCTTCCACAGCACTTCGAAGACTCGTAAGATCAGGAAGGTGTTTTTCATTTTGGCTTTGTGTTTGATTAACTAAGGTTTGAATACGCGACACTAGCGTTTGCGAATCATTTTTAGAAAATAGAGCATTTAAAAAATTTTCATATATAATTGACAAGGTTTGCCTTGCCATTTGTTGATAGGGCTTAAGGTCAATTAAAGGATAGGATGACTCATTTAGAACTTTTCGGAAGCTGGCATATTGTCCCACAAAGCTTTCAGGTAAATGAGAATTAAAGGTGTACATAATTAAGCTATCAAGGTCACGAGCATCGGGCGCACTTTTTAAGTTGTTAAATTTAAATAACATATCATTAAGCTCGCATAATCCTTCGACATATTTTTTTAAAAGCATGTACTCGCTTGATACTAGAGGATTAAGAAGAGCAGCCAATGAGGTTGACCTATCACCTGCTGTTGGTCGTAATTGCAGAAGTTCTCTTGCTTTCATTAGTAAATCAACATAAATGGTGCGAATTACTATTTCTTGGTAAGCAACTTGCAAACCTGCATGAAGATCTTTATGTAGAGGACTAAACCAGGATGCAGGAACGATAGCAGAAATGAATTCAGTCTGTTGAAGCTCTTGCATCATATCAAGCAATTGACGTGCGTAAGTGTCAAATAAAGATGCTGAATGACCGGGTTCATCAATTTTTAAATGCTGCATGTCTCTTAAAAGACTGCTCATTTTTGATAGAACGGGTAAAATACGTTCTTTTTTTTCTCCAAAAGTATCGTATGCATTAAATAGTCCGTAAGTTCCAAGTAGAGTGAAACATATGGTTGTGTTTCGAATAATATTTACGCCACGATTCAAGGTAGCAACTTTTCCCGTTAACGGTTTAGCAATTCCTATCTCAGAGAATATCTTGCCTTGAAATAAATCTCGTAAAAATACAGGGGATATCGATGTGTTAGTGTGTGCTTCTAATGATAGATTAGAAGTGGATTCATTTAGAAATGGTAGAGATGACTCACTAATTCCGCTGTTGCCTGTGAAATATATACCACGCAATATTGGAGCTTCATGTGTAGCACTGGCATGAAAAATGCGATTTATATACCCGCTAAGATTTTCTTTAATTGTTAAAAGCTCTTTAGAAAAAACAAATAGCCCATCAGCGTTGCTAGGATCTATGTTTGAGCTTAATAGCTCAGTGCGTGCCTCATCTATTTTTTCATCAAGATACTGAAATGCTTCATTGATCCAGTTTTGTGAATACATATATTGCAGATTATATGGACTTGACCATCCCAATATATTTCCTTGATTTTTAACTGGTAATTCTTGCGTAAAATTTTGAAAACCTGGAATTGCATCACAGTATGTAATAACAACATAAATAGGCAGCTGCAAGCGCAAGCTTGTTTGTGCCCTGCTGAGAGTGTGTAGCATGGTGTTTGCACGGGCTTGTAAGGCATCTGGTGATAGTTTTTCTTTGCCATAAAGATCTTTAGCGCTTATGCATAATACAATACCATTCAAAGGTCTAGATGCCCTATATCGTGCAAGAAGAATCAGAAGATTACGCCAGGCGATTGTATCTGTTTCTGTTTCTGGATTATTCAAGAATAATCGACCCGCTACATCTATAAGTACGCCACGGCTGAAAAATTTCCAACGAATAGGGGGATTAGGTTCATGCAGACTAAAATCTGGGCTACTGTGAGGCTCGTGTAACTGAGTATGGTTCACAAGTGTTGATTTTCCAGAGTTTTTTGAACCTAAAACGATATACCAAGGTAGTTTGTATAAAGCATGTTCCCCAAAATTTTTCTTTAAAAACTCAAGGCCCTTTAGAAAAATCTGACTAATAGAATTAACTTGTATCCAACCCTGTTTTACTAAAAAAGAAGTGATGATTCCACCGAGCGGCGGAAGAGAAAAATTTCGTTTTAAAAACGATTTTTTTTCATTAAGACTGATTTTTTTATCTTTTCTAACGCTCATGTTAATTATTAAAATACATATCAGCATGACCAATAAGCCAAAAAATATTAACAAAAAAATGAGACTAGGTAGATTATTTGTTTGATTTTGCACAAATTGAATAAAATCAGTAAAATTGCTAGGAGCGGTTGGAGTCATTTAAACTACCGGTCCTTGCTTTGTGAGATGAAAAATGCTTTCTAGTACTTCGTGAAGATCTTGTGAGATAAGCATCCAAATTCCATAACTTACAAATAGATAGATAAGCAGAACACTAAGTGCTGTTAAGGACCAAGCTCTTAGGTCAGGAAGCCCTTTTGTTGGTGCTTCCGTGAAAACAAAACTCAAAGAATCTTCCAGTATATAAGCGCGATCTCCTTGCATTAGTGTTGTTGATCGATGATATATAAAGCTAAAAAGCTGCTGCTTATATGATAGGATTTGTGAGTTTCCTTGGGTGCGGAATTTTCCTTGAAAACCTAATGAAAGACACAGAAGATACAGCCTTGCTAGCTCGCGCTGGAGAGGATCATTAGTTCTTAAAAGGCTTCCTATTTGAGAAAAAATTCTTTCTCCAGCAACTTGGGTTTGAAAAATTTTAGTTTCAAGGCAGTTTTGCCTCCAATAATTTGCTCCGTGCCAAGTTTGATTTATCATCACTTCATCAGCCATTGCAACAAATATGTATTGGGCCTCTTGAATAAAAAGAGAGCTTGGTCCAACAGCAATCCGATGAAATCTTTCGCGTTGTTTATCAAAAAATGTCGTAAAGCGTTCTTGCAATGCCAACACAGGACCTGAAACGGTAATTGTCATGTCGTCATCTGTTTGTTCATCTGTTGCAATTGCCGAAGCAGAAGAGCTCCTTAAGGCCACTTCTTTAATGCGCAAAAGCTCATAGTAAAATACGTCAAACTCTTCGCTTATAATGCCATGATGAGAAAAACTTACTATTTTCATGGGGAATCATTCTGACGAACAAAAAGGGTAATGTCCAAAGGACGTTTATCTGAGGTATCTCCTGGATTAAAGATATTTAAATTTTTCCTTGATCTAACAAATTCATCATCTTTTTTAATCACAAAAAGAAGTGTACCAGCATTAGGAATAAGGTCTTCTAATTCATCGTCCTTGATTGATGTTCTTATTGCACCTGAAATTCGTCGTGTGCTCACGACATCTATTTTTTCATCCGAAGTAATGATAGCCTCTTGAACCCAATCATACATTTGATTTTCACTCATGCCCGGGGGGCAACGAAACCCTATATATAGATCGCCATTAGTGTAAGAAGGCTGTAAATGAAGATAAAAAAGCCTGTCTTGTTGATGAAAAGGAATGCTTAGATAGCGCTGTTGTATGGAAGAAATTGTTTTTTCAAAAATATTTAAAAAATATTCTATACTGTTCCCTGGATTAAAGGGGTCATATGTTGGGAGGATACCAGGAATTTGGATTGTTTGTAGCGGTAGCAGATTAGCTGCAATGTTAAGTAAATGATCAAAAAGTCTTTCTGGATGTAATTTTTCAATCCCAGTTAATGGTTCAAGGATACATAGGCATGAAATGAGCGGTTTCAATGTTGCTTGTGTTTCTCGGAGTATAGGGCCTGAAGTAGTCTGCTGTGATTTGTTTATCAAGTATGCAGCTTTTTGTCGAATGTTTAGAACTATTTCTGCCAACCGTTTTCTAATTGGGTGCCCAGCTAAAATTGATAATGAGGCGGAAAGGAAAGATTTTAGGGAGAATTGTTTCCCATCAAACATAAGTTTTATTAACGGAAACCCTATACATTCGCTGGGAACTGTTTCTGGATTTAAAAATAATTTTGGCCGCAAAATTGGCAAATTGATAACATTATCAGAACTGTTTTCATCAACAATATTGTTGTATTCGATAGAATCGTAACGTTTCTTGTTGTTGCTTGTTTGATGTAGGCACAAGCAAAGTGTGATTTCGGCTGAGCTTTTTAAAGCTAGGTCCGCAAGATTGTACCTAAGGTTAAGCGGATGCTCTTCATTTATTGTGTTTTCTGAACCATGTAAAACTGTTGTGCCGTCAGGAAGAATCGCCAAAAGTTGGGAAATTTCTACAATGCCTTGGGCTAGAAGACTTTGATCAATTTCTAACTCTAATATCCCCCATCCTGTGTATGCGCTGCTCAAACCTGCGGTATAGAGTAACTGCTCTAAGCGTTGCTCACTGTATTGAAAGTGCTGAGGACTTAACAGCATTCCCTCGTGCCACTGCACTTTATAAACATTAGAAAGCATAGTTTGGGGCATAGTGCTTTAATAAGAGTATTTTAATAAAATTATGCGAACTTTTGTAGCGAATGGCAAGAAATTCCTTTAAAAGAAAGTTATTGCTCAGAAAACTTAGGTGCTTTTCTGTTTTGCAGTAGAATCTGCTTACTAAAATAACGTTTTTATTTGACTGTTGGCTTAAAATTTCTTATTGTGGTCACACCTTTGGAAGGGTGGCCGAGTGGTTAAAGGCAGCAGACTGTAAATCTGCCGACGGATGTCTACGTAGGTTCGAACCCTACCCCTTCCACCATTTTCTTATTGTAAAATCTCTAAAAGCTTATCTAGCTGCGATAAATTTTTAAAATGGATCGTGAGTGCCCCAGCTTCTCCTTTAATAGCTAAATTTACTTTCATATCTAGAGTTTCACTTAATTGCGATGTTATGGACTCTATGTCCGAATCAACCGGACTTGAAAATTCTTTAGCAATTTTTTGCTCTGGAAATTTAAGTTTTTTTTGCTTTTTAACTAGCTGCTCAGTATCACGTACGCTAAGTTTTTCTTGTAAAATTCGCTCAACTAACTCATCAGGGTTATCTGAAGTAATGATTGCCCGTGCATGACCAGCGCTTAATTTGTTCTCTCGGAGTAGCGCTTTTATTTGTGGAGACAAAGCACTTAGACGTATCATATTAGCTACATAGCTTCGACTCTTGCCTATGCTGCTAGCAATTTGCTCCTGCGTTAGATTGAATTCACCCTGTAACCTTTTTATAGCTTCGCTTTCTTCAACGGGATTAAGATCATGTCGTTGCAGGTTTTCTATAAGTCCTATTTCCAATGCTTCTTGGTCATTGCAGTTAATAATAACAACTGGCACTCGTTCCAGGTTTGCAAGCTTTGCTGCTCTCCACCTTCTTTCTCCGGCTATTATTTCAAAGCGACCAGCTTGAATTTGCCTAACGAGTAGAGGCTGCAATATTCCTTTTCGTTGAACAGATAAAACTAAATCTGACAATTCTTCTTGAGAAAATTCTTGGCGTGGCTGATTGCGCCCTGCTTGAATTGAAGTTACATCAATAGACTGTGGTGTCTGCTGTGCATGTGGAATATTTACTTCGCCTAATAATGCTGCGAGACCTTTTCCGAGTGTTGGTCTAGTGGGTATCATTTCTATGCCGCCTTTTGTGTGTGTATGCGTTGTAGCAGTTCTTTTGTTGCATCCATGTATGATATGGCGCCGGTGCTTTTTACGTCGTATAAAATAATTGGCTTTCCGTGGGATGGTGCTTCAGCAATCTTAACATTCCTTGGTATTACAGCCGTGAACACATTTTGCTGAAAATGAAAGCGAATATCGTTTGCGATTTGCTGGTTGAGCGTGCTTCGCTTGTCATACATAGTTAAAAGAATTCCTAATAATTGTAACTTAGGATTTAAGCCTCCCTGAATTCGCTGAATGATCTGCATAATGTGAGTTATTCCTTCTAATGCATAGTATTCGCACTGCATAGGAATAATTATATGCGTGCTTGCGGTTAGCGCATTGACCGTAAGAAGTCCTAAAGAAGGTGGGCAATCAATAAGAATATAGTCATATTTTTCTTTGAACCCCAAAATTTTATTGTGCAAAACAAATTCTCGGTTTTGTACCTGTAATAGCTCAATATCTGCTGCTGCCAAATCCATATTTGCACTAATTAAATCTAAGTGAGGAATGTAAGTGCTCTGAATTGGATTGCCTGACTGACCGGCCATCCAATCATAAGAGCCAAGATTTTTTTTGTTTCCGTTTACTCCTGAAGTGCTATTCCCTTGAGGGTCAAAATCAATAAGCAAAGTTTTAAATTGAGAAGCTGCAATGATAGTTGCCATGTTTACAGCTGTAGTTGTTTTGCCCACTCCTCCCTTTTGATTTCCGAACATAATAATTTTTGCTGTCATTTTTTACACACATTCCAAACTTTTATGATGAAGCCGTTTTCATGAATTGTATTTTGAGAGAGTTCGTATTGAAAATTCCAATTATTCTTTGCTTCGGCAATTTCATCCTCTATTTTTTCACCCTTTAAGAATATTCCGCGTGCATCTATTGTTTCACGTGAAACAAATACCATTGCCTCTAGTAAATTATTTAAAGATGAAAAAGCTCGACTTGTCACGACTGTTGCATTGTGTATTTTTACATCTGTCCAACCACACTCGTGAATGGTAACAGGTAGCCTGTATAGATTTTTTATATGGTTCAGAAATACATTTTTTTTGCTTGTCGGTTCAATTAGATGTACATTACTAGCTCCATCAATTGCTAATATCATTCCTGGTAAGCCAGCACCGCTTCCTATGTCTATTATAATGTCTTTGCTGTAGTCCACGAATGACGATAGTTGTAAGGAATCAAGTATGTGACGACTATGAATATTTTTTATCGTATCGTCATGAATTAGATTTATTGATTTATTCCATTTTATTAATTCGGCGATAAAGGGCAAAAATATTTTAGGACTCATATTAGATTTTTCTAAAAAAGAAAGATAATTTAATTATATCTCAATCTTATGAATCAATTTCATTTTTGTCTATAGCATATTTTTTGTTGCAGTACTCGCAAATAACAACTATTTCTTTATCTGGATTCTGGCTGTCAAAATTTTTAACAATACTAACAATTTTTTCGTGATTGCAAGTGCACTTAAAAGTTAGGTGTGTTTCACGTGAAACAATTGGGGTCAGACTTCCAAAAACTAAATTTATAAATTTTTCCATTGGCAGATCGGAATTTAGTAATTCATTATGTTTTACTGTTGATGCAAGGCAAGATGCTTCTAGCCATGCGTCGTTTTCTTCAGCGCTATCTGTATCCCGGGTCGCTGGAATGCGTTGCAAAATCAAGGCAGCACTTGAGATATTTTTTTCTTCAACAGAGCTGCACAGCATAACAATCGTCGGAATCTGTTGAGACTGAATAAAATAGTGCTGAAAGCATTCCTGTAAATTTGAAGCGCTCAGATCTATGATGGTCTGGTAATGCTGGTTTTCAAAATCAATTGTGAAAACTAACATGCCTTTGTGACCAAAAAGTTGAGGCACTGATAGTTCGTCAAGACCTACTTCAGATGTTGAATCAAGAGTTGCGCAGCATCTGAAAGATTCACAATTTATTGAGTTAACAAGAGCCAACTTAACAGGTGATGTTCCAGTTAATTGCATGGTTGCTTGTGTGTCTGACTTTATGTCCATTGTGAAACACTGCGAGATCGCGCTCATTTCTGCCAAAAGTTTGTTTATTTTTTTAGGATAGCTATGATTTTTTAGCGCTTCTGTGGTCGAATGGGTTAATCTGCAAAAATGTCCTTTTAAAGTGCCATTGTTTAAATAGAACGATAAACATTTGTCTGTGTTCATTTAATTTCACATTATCTAGATGTGATCAAAGTATCAAATGTCTATCGATTAATCTAGTGCTAATATTCTACTTGTTATGAAGAGCTGAAGCATCTTGAGCTGCTATCGCAAAGCCACGCATTAAACGCGAATATGTGCCTGAGTATAAAAGAAACAATCTGTTTTTTTTGTAAAATTCATAAAAAAAACGTGAAGTAGAAATTCTCTTTTTGCCAGCATTGAATAACTCTGCTTGTTGATCGTGTAATCTTGCTCTAAATGTCAGTAATGGGTATGTGATGGCAGTTTGGGCACAGGTAATTACGGCCCCCATCTGGAGAGATTCATAAAAACTGGGAGTTTCGCCCTTTACTATTAAAGGGCTTATATAATTCTTTAGCGCTAAAAAAGTGCCGACATGTACAAAGCTGGTTTGAAAGGTTAGTGTTCCTCCAGTAAAAAGCCATTCTCTGCTTTTCCAAAACTGTGCCCAGTTAATTTTTGTATCAAAGAACGGAATATCTCTTTTATTTAAAAGGCACACCTTTATGCGTTCAAAGGGATTCATGCAGATTACATCGCTCCCTGCTATAATAGTCGTGGCGCATAACTGTGGAATTAATGGGTATTCCTTTGATAAGTCAGGCATTAACACTTTTGCTTGAGGTGTAACCGTCAAATACAGAGAATAAATTACCTGTGATCTGAGAAATGTTTCTGCGCTATGAACGCTTAAAAGACCAATGTAAGGAATTTTCTTGCTAAACAAATCATGAGCTATGTTTTTGTAAGATGATCCAGTGACTTGTCGAAGAATAGTCGGTATGTCAAAAGCAAGAGATAAGCAGGCTCGTTTGGTGCTTTGAGTAAAATTTTCAAGAAAAACTTGATGATTTCTTGGTTTGCTGATGGTGCTGCTAGTTGTGCAGTTCGGTTTTTCAGTGTCTATATTTGTATTATCAGAATTTTTTGAGTGAGCTTTTATGCAAAAAACTAAAATACACAAAGCAAATTTAAGAAGCAAAATTAAGTTCTCGCTTGTTAGTTTTGATCTCTGAATTTTATTATTAATGAAAATAAGTACAACATCAACTTTCTGTGTGCTATATCTTTTATCATTGTGCACAAACTTCGTTTCATTAATGCGCTTCTTGTGTGATACTTTTTCATGAAGATATTGTTCTAGAGCCACATCGAAGATGTATTTTATCTAAATTTTATTTTATTAAAGAGCAAATGATAACAGAAACATCATCACTTACAGATCGTATTGTTCAGTTCCTGGGCCGTGACAATATAGCAAGAACATCACAATACATAGTCATGGCGCTTGCCCTTTGCTCATGTGTTGCAACACTTTGGGTTATGCGTCTCGGATCGGGTGTTTTAAGAGCAACAGCTGTGCTTCCCTATCTCTATATCAATCTTGGCTTGCTTGTATTAATGGCGATTTTTATTATTCGGCGTGTCATTATTTTATGGTTAGATCGTAAACGAGGAATTCGTGGCACCAAGTTACATCTTCATTTAGTTATGGTTTTAGCCATAACCTGTCTTCTTCCTGCTGTTGGCATTTCTGTGTTCTCTACTTTCTTTTTTAATTCATCGATAAAATCACTTTTTACAGAGCCCTTTAAAACCACTATTAATGCTGCAACAGAAATCGCTGAAAACTACATTAAGGAAAACCAAAAAACTATTCGTATTGATGGAATGAGTATGGTTATGCAACTACGTCCTGTTGCTTCAATGCTTATTCAAAATACTGAAGATTTCAATCTTCTTTTGACTCAGCACTCAGAGCAACGAGGTCTGAATGAGGTTCTTGTTTTTGATGGGCTGCTTAACATTATTGCAAAATCATATTTTACCTTTGCATTGGCATTTGAAAATATAACCTTGCAAGATCTAGCAAAAGCCAAAGAAGGTGAAATTGTTTTATTTACTCACAAGGACAAGGTTCGTGCACTAATACAATTGGATCCAGTTAGTGATACATATTTATTCATTGGAAAAACTGTTTCTGAAGACGTTACTAAAGCAATGGATAAGGCAAAAGGGGCTGTTACAGCATATTCGATGCTTGAGCTTCAGCAAGGGGATATTCAATTAACTTTTCTGGCATTTTTTGCAATTTTAGTGCTGGTTCTGATTTTGGCCTCTGCTTGGATGGGATTGTCGTTAGCTAATGCACTTTTTTCTCCTATATCAAAACTTATTGAGGCAGCACATAAAGTAAGTCATGGTGATTTGAATGTGCATATTACAAATAAGCCTTTAAATAATGAAATTGATAATCTGATAGGTGCGTTTAATCACATGACACACCGATTAAAAAAGCAGAATGAAGAGCTTGCTTTTAATCAGAGAAAAGCTGCATGGGCCGATGTTGCGCGTAAAATTGCGCATGAAATTAAAAATCCACTGACTCCAATACAGCTTTCAGCAGAGCGATTAAAACGTAAATACTTAAAGCAAATTGAAAATGACCCAGATACTTTTCAAAACTGCATCGACACGATTATTCGTCAGGTAAATCACATTGGCAATCTTGTGAATGAATTTTCATCTTTTGCCAGAATGCCAGAACCAAATATACAAGAAGAAGATCTTGTTGATTTATGCAAACAGGCAATGGAATTGCAAATTCAAGCGTATCCGCATATTACATTTGAGTTTAAGGGGCCTGAGAATTTTCTTTGGAGCTGTGACAGTCAGCAAATCAGCCAGTTGCTAACAAATATTTTGCAAAATGCTGTCAATGCTGTAGAAGAAAACAAAGTTTTAAAACCTTTAATTTCAATAAGATTGTTGCTTGAAGACAAACATTTTTATATGATCATACAAGATAATGGTCCTGGATTTGAAAAAGAAAATCGTGAGCGCTTAATTGAGCCTTATTACACAACGCGTGAAAAAGGTACAGGATTGGGTTTAGCGATTGTTTCTAAAATTGCAATGGATCACAATGGGAATGTAGAATTTAAAGACAACGATAACCAAGCGGGTGCGAAAGTTATTTTAGAGTTCTCTTATTCAAAAAAGGAATACCATGGCGTTTGATATTTTAGTTGTAGATGATGAGAAAGATATTCGCGAACTGATTGGCGGTATTTTAAGCGATGAAGACTACAATTGTCGTGTGGCAGCTGATGGTGTGCAGGCGCTGGAAGAAATAAGGAAACGTCAGCCAAATTTGGTAATACTTGATGTGTGGTTAGGTGATGGGGAGCGTGATGGTCTAAAAATTTTAGAGATTATTAAACGTGATCACCCGTATGTGCCAACTGTTATGATTAGTGGGCACAGCACTATTGAAACAGCCGTTTCTGCTATAAAAAAAGGGGCATACGATTTTATCGAAAAACCCTTTAAAACTGAGCGTCTTCTTATGGTTGTTGAGCGCGCAATTGAATCAGCTTCGCTGAAACGTGAAAATGATGAATTGCGTCAACGTGCTGGAAGCTCAGGACTTATCGGAAAAAGTTTAGTTATTGAGCAGATTCGCCATCTCATTGATGAAATAGCTGAAGGGAATAGTAGGGCGTTTATCACAGGTCAAGCTGGCACTGGAAAAGAGAGCGTTGCCCGAGAAATACATCGGCTTTCAAAAAGAACGAACCTTCCTTTTACAGTATTTAATTGCGGTAGCATTCATCCTACGGCTATTGAAGCAGAACTTTTTGGTACTGAGATTCAGGGGCAAAACCAAAGTGAGCCTCGTAAAATTGGAATTGTTGAAAAAACGCATGGCGGTACGCTGTATCTAGAAGAAATTCAGCTTTTACCTTTGCCTATTCAAGGCAAGATAGTCAGGCTTTTGCAGGACGGCACATTTTTTAGATTGGGGTCAAAAGATCCAATTAAGGTTGATATTCGCTATTTTGCAAGCACATCTGAAAATTTAAATGATCTTGTTCAAAATGGAAATTTACGAGAAGATTTGTATTATCGTTTTACAGCAAATCATATTCGCCTTCCTTCATTAAAAGAGAGAGCTAGTGATATCCCGTTGTTAATTTCTTATTTTATGGACAGTATGGCAAAAAGCCGTTGCTCCATGCCTAGAAAAATTGATGATTCATCCTTAACAGTTTTGCAAACGTATGGCTGGCCAGGCAATATTGTTCAGCTTAAGAATGTTGTTGAATGGTTGTTGATTATGGCGGGAGGAGATCCAGCAAGTGCCATAACTCCTGAAATGCTTCCTCCTGAAATTCAAAACGATGCCCCTCTTGGAAATAATTGGCAACAAAAATCTGCAGATATTATTGTGCTTCCTTTACGTGAAGCCAGAGAGACTTTTGAGCGAAAATATTTGCTTGCTCAAATTCAGCGCTTTGATGGAAATATTTCGCAGACAGCTAGATTTATAGGCATGGAAAGGTCAGCATTACACAGAAAATTACGTGCTTTAGGTGTTAGTGATTATCGTGAAGGTTAAAAAGTGAAGGTAATTATACTTGGTGCAGGTCAGGTAGGATTTAGTATTGCGCGCTATTTAGTGCAAGAACAAAATCATATTACTGTTGTTGATAATTCTCCCCAAGTTCTTGATATAATTTCTGACAAACTAGATGTTCAGCCGATTCTTGGATTTGCATCTCACCCCGATGTGCTTGATCGAGCAGGCGCTAAAGAAGCTGATTTGATTATTGCAGTTACCTCTTCGGACGAAGTAAACATGATTGCTTGTGAAGTTGCAAAAAATCTATTTAATGTTCCTATGAAAATAGCACGAGTGCGACATCAAAACTATTTACACTCTGCCTGGTCTGAAATGTTAGCATTAAAACAATCGACCATTGACGTGATTATTTCGCCGGAAGTTGAGGTTGCTCAAACAATTAGCAGAAATCTGCGTGTTCCTGGTGCCTTTGATGTTATTTCTTTGATTGATGAGTCTCTTAAACTTATTGGAGTTCGGTGTTTAGCTCATTCAGGTATTGTAAATACACCTATAAAACACATTAGTTCACTGTACCCTAACCTTGATTTGGCAATCGTTCTTATAAAACGGGAAGAGCAAATTATTTTTCCTTCGTCACGTGATCATCTCTTGGTTGACGACGAAGTGTATGTTATTGCGCCACGAGAGCAGCTTAATGAAATTATGGAGACCTTTGGATATTCAACATCCGAAAGCCGAGAAATTCTAATTGTAGGAGGGGGAAATATTGGATTAAACCTTGCTATTGGTATGGAAAAAGAATATCGCAATGTTCACGCGCGTATTATTGAAAAAGATCCAAAGCGTTGCGAACAAATCGCACGCTTTTTAAAGCGCACAGAAATTTTACACGGTGATGCTTTAGATTATGATTTGCTTCAAGAGGCCAATATTGAAAATTGTGAAACAGTTATTGCTGTCAGTAATGATGATAAGGTTAACATACTATCATCTTTAATTAGTAAGCGGCATGGGGCTAAGCGTTCATTGGCTCTTTTAAATAACATGCAATATGCCTCAATGGTTACATCTTTGGGAGTTGATGCTGTGATCAGTCCCAAGGCTTTGACTGTGTCTACTATATTGAGACATGTTAGGGAAGGCAATTTACAAAGCATACACCCTATAGCTGAAGGAAATGTCGTTGTTATTGAAGCGCGCGCAAGAGAAACCAGTCACATTATTGGTCTTGATATTGAAGATGTTACTATTGCTTCAGAAATTATGGTTGTGGCGCTGATACGTGAAGATACCTTACATTTTTTGCCTGATCGTATGAATATCAGTGCAAATGATAAGCTTATTATTGTGACTCAAAAAGAATCTGTTCATAAGATTGAGAAGTTATTCTCTATTCGCCCATATTATTTATAAAACCATGAGATAAATATGCGATTTTTTCTGTTTGTGTCATTTTTATTTTTCAGTACTATTTTTGCAGATGCACCATCTTCTATTGATGGTATTAAATTAAAGAAAATCGAAGACTTTTTAAGCTCCATGATTAGCCTTGAGGCTGATATAAAGATGGATATTGATTCAGGAAATAAGCAGATTCCTGCGGAGCGTCATGAAGGAAAAATTTGGCTTGATCGTGGAAATGGCCTATTGCGTATTAACTACGGAAAAAGCTTTATGGTGGCAAAAAAGGGCACGTTAGTTGTGCGACAAGAAAATGAACGCCCTCAAGAATACATGACTGATGATACACCAGCAGGTATTCTTTTGTGCCCTAAAATTGATTTCGAAAGCAAAGGTATTGTTGTCAAAAGTTTAACATCAATAAAGGATCTTTGGCAGCTTTCTTTAAATTACGAAAGTCCAGTTGGGTCTGTCCCGGTAGTTTTATATTTTAGGCCTAATCCTGTTATGGTTTTAATGGGGTGGGCCATTCAAAACCCAGATGGATCGGTAACAAATGTGTACTTAAACCCCGATAAAACTCATATGGCGATTAAAATCGATCCATCTGTTTTTAAGATAGATTAGTTAATTCATTTTTCTCTGTTTTTAGATTCGCATGCAGCAGTTATTGCATTGCTGGATTTTTTTGCTTTTTTTCCTAAAATACGTCTTGTCGCTGTCTGCATACTTTTATCGCATCCTACTCTATTTGCCATATCTGCGGCGTCATTTACTAGAAAAACTGCATTCTTACCAAATAGCCTTAGTAAATTTTTTTTGCTGTAGAACAGTCTGCTTTTTTTTAATTTATCTGATCTTAAAGTATGGATTTCTAGGAGTGATAAAGTACCTATTTCTTTGCAGATGCTAACGTTAAATACAGCAATTAGACTTATATATATAAATTTTTTAATGTATAAATTCATAAAAAAACATTGAATATCAATATCTGTATTGTAAAATTATTTTTTTAATATTTTATTAATATCTATTTTTGAAATGAAAATATTGTAAATATAAAAAATAAACTTTTTTAAAAGAACAAGCGTTATTCATGGTATTACTGATAAAATACAAAAAAAAATTGTAAACAAAAATAAATGTATGTTTTATATTTATGGATAAGTTAAAAAAACTTGCTTGTCATTATGTATTTATGGTTTAATAAAAGAAAACAAAATATAGTGCCAGAAAGCTACGTGCTTAATAAAACTGGCCGTTAAGATCTGCTGGAGATATTTTATTTATGAGTAAAAAATTATTAATTGACGCGGCTCATGTTGAAGAAACAAGGGTTGCTGTCGTTGAAGACACTTGTCTAGAAGAATTTGATTCTGAACATTTTAGTAAAAAACAACTGAAATCCAATATATATTTAGCAAAGGTCATACGTATTGAGCCTTCACTGCAGGCTGCTTTTGTTGAGTACGGAGGCGATAAGCACGGGTTTCTATCTTTTGCTGAAATTCACCCTGATTATTACAGAATCCCTGTGTCTGATCGAAAAAACTTAACTGAAGAGATCACAAAAGAAAATTCTGATAGTAGTGCTGGTGAAAACTCAGAAATTTCTGAAGAAGACGAACTGTCAGTAAAGCCAAAGCGTAGTTACAAATACAAAATTCAAGAAGTTATTCAAAAACGACAAATTTTGCTAGTGCAAGTTGTTAAAGAGCAGCGCGCCAATAAAGGTGCAGCATTATCTACGTTTCTATCTTTGGCTGGGCGCTATTGCGTATTGATACCAAATGCAGGCACACGTAATGGTGGCATTTCTAGAAAAATTCAAGACGACACAGATCGTAAGAGATTGAAAGAAGTTTTAAATGATTTAGATGTTCCGGAAGGCATGAGTCTTATTGTGCGTACTGCGGGTCAGGAACGTTCAAAAATTGAAATACGTCGTGATTATGAATATTTAATTCACGTATGGGAAGAAATTCGCGCTAAAACATTAGTATCCATTGCGCCATGTTTAATTCACGAAGAAGGCGATCTTGTTAAGCGAGCTATTCGTGATATTTATACGCGTGAAATAGATGAAGTTCTTATTGAAGGTGAAGAGGCTTACAAAGAAGCCAAAGCTTTCATGAAAATCTTAATGCCGAGCCATGCTAAAAAAGTAAAGCTTTATAAGGATGTGCAAACGCCACTATTCCATAAATTTAAAGTTGAGCAGCACATTGAAAAAATGATGTTTCCAAAGGTTGATTTACCTTCTGGTGGCTCAATCGTGATTAATCATACAGAAGCGTTAGTTGCTATAGATGTAAACTCTGGGCGGTCTACAAGAGAACGCAATATAGATGTGACTGCACTTAAAACAAACCTTGAAGCTGCGCAAGAAATTGCACGTCAACTTCGTTTACGCGACTTATCTGGATTACTCGTAATTGACTTTATCGATATGGATGATAATAACCATATTCAGCAAGTTGAACGCAAATTAAAAGAGGCTTTAAAGCCTGATCGTGCGCGCATTCAAATAGGAAGAATAAGTCATTTTGGTTTGCTAGAGCTTTCTCGGCAGAGGTTGCGACCAAGCTTAATGGAAACCCATACTTCTCCGTGTGCGCATTGCCATGGCACCGGAATAGTTCGCTCAACTGAATCTTTGTCACTACAGGTACTACGAGTAATTGAACGAGAGGCTATTAAAGGAAGAGCTGCTGAAATTCAAGCGGCTGTTCCAAAAGGTGTTGATTTATATCTGCTTAACCAAAAGCGTCGAGAAATTACGTTGATAGAGAATCGTTTTGATGTGTCTGTTTATGTTACACGTGAAAATATTGCCTTGGCACCATTTTTCCGTGTAGATGTGGTCAAGGTAAAAGAAAATGTAGCCATTCGAGATGATTCTCAAACAGTTGACATCATAGCAGAGCAATCAAGTAAAATCGGAACTGTGACAGCAGTACAAGAGTCGGGCGAAACTGATACTGCACTAGAAAGCTTAAATGCAAGAAAGCGCCCTAATAATAGACATAAAAGAAAGCATCCTCAACACAGAGTGCCTAATGCAGAGCAAACTGCAGATATGAATCAACAATCAGAAACAGAAGTTGTCGTACAAAAACCTATTAAAAAACACAACGTTTCTTCAAAAGATAAGCTTGTAGATAATATTGCAAACCCCGAAGAGAGCGATACATCATCAATTCAAGGCGCAGATATAATTGCTCCTCAGTTTGGGAAAAAGCGTCGTCGTTACCGCGGAAATCGTAAACGAAAAGATGGTGTCATGGCAGCTGAAGGAAGTGCTTCAGCAGAAATGACCAAAACAGAATCTTCAGATACTTCGCCAAAAAAAAAAAATTGGCTTAGGCGGCTTTTAGACTAACTGCGGAGCGAATTTATTAGCTCCCACAAGTCTTTTTTGCCACTATAAGCTGTGATGATATTGTTGAATTGCTGTTGACGCTCAATCATTTTTGCCATTTGAGGTATCGTTTCAATTGTGCTGCTTTCTAGTGCTCCTACAGCTACATTTCCTGCGATAGCTTCACCAATGTATGCATAAGTCACATCCCCTGATTTTTTTATGTTTGGTAAATACAAGCCGTATTCTAGCATTTCTAGTCCATCTGGATTGTTGAATACGCCGACTGCTAAGCGACCAACCAATTCAGATTGACCATTATCAAATTTTGCATACAGATTTCCATTTTCTTCCGGTTCTAAAGACTTGAAAACGCCTGCTGCATGACCATCTACTTTAACTTGTAAGCGTGATTGTCCACCTTTCAAACGTATAACTCCATCAGGTTGCCCTACGGTTCCTAGATTCATTTTTGCATTGATAGAAGAGCTTTCTGGGCATGTAATGCTTAATGCGGGGGGAGTTGCATTATCATTAAAACTAGCAGGGCATCCATTAGCATCAAACTTAATTGTTACAGGACTGCTTGCACTATAGTCACCATTTACAGTTGATCCAACAGGTGCTTGAATTTTTAGTGACCAAGATTGGCCACTACTGCCTCCATCAGACCAATCGGCATTTCGTGTGAATACATAATTAAGTGTTCTAGGGGTGCCGGATGAGTCAAACACAGTGATGGCTCTGGTAACACTATCCCCTTCTGCTCCACTTAATCCACATCTAAATGAAATTTGCGAAGTTTCTACTGCATTTGACGTCATGTTTGAACAATCTAAAACGCTTAAATCTCCAGGCGTTGCTGGCAATACACCATTTACAGCTGGGGTGTACAATAATTTCATTCCAAAATGATTTTGCATTTCATTTGTTGGCCCACAATAAAATGTTCCCACACGTGTAAAATATTGATTGCCATCTGCATCTTGTACCGGGAAAAAAGACGCATCTCCTAGTAATGATAAATGCGTTTTCACCTGTGAGTCCATTGGAGTTCCTGCTCCTCGAATATAATACTGCACATCGTTTTCTAAAATACCAGCTGCTTCTCCCCCCATATAAGAATAATAAACATTCTGAAAAGTATTACGGGAGCGTCCGGCGATTGTGGATTCAGCAGCTAAGTTATGGGCTGTATCATTGGTGGCTTTTGCTATGTTGTTTAGAGCAACTGCATCTCTGTTTAAAGCTCCTGTTAGGGTTGAGTTATCAAAGCGTGAAACGGCATCTGTCATTATGCGTCCTCACTTACTGTGCTTTTAGGTAACAATGTGGTGTCGCCTCCATAAACAGAAAGCATCTGCTGAATGGGTTTGTTTCCACTGTAATAAACGGGAAGTCTTCCATTCTTAGCCGGATCAAAACGCACTTCTTCTATTCTTTTTGGTACGTACAAAGATACAGGAATGTTTTTTCCTTCTTCATCTTCAATTGAGGCATGAACTGTATAACCACCGGTTTCTGCGACTTCTCCGTCATCATTAAGTCCATCCCACCTTAAATATTGAATGCCTGGTTGCTCATCAATCCTCCACTCTCTTAATGTTTTGCCACCCAAATCTGATAATGTAACATGCACGATTCCTTCTTGTTCTGGTACATCAATCGCAAAGTCTATGGCTCTGTCTTTGAATTCAAGTTTGTTATCCTTAATTAAAGCGTCTTTTCCTACTTGATTACTCATAGACAAATATAGTTGCTGTAGAGCCATTTTGTTGCCATCTTCCTGCATTGCTGCACGTTGCATATTGCCGGTGGCATTAAGCATGTCTAACATGCTTCTTAGCATATCAGTGGTGTTGAATTTATCGTCACCTAAGGGCACTCTTCCTTTTACGTAAGCCAGCACCATTTCCTGGATGCCCTTAACAGTTTTCTTGATATCTTTTTCAAGCGGACTGCCTTGACCTTTTGTAAACGTATCAATGTCCGCATTTTTCAATAAATCATTAAAAGGCGTTTGGCTAATTTCTTTTTCTTCGGGAAAATAATTTTTTAAATTAATATTCGAGCGGAAATCCTGAGAACCTATTACGCTTACATTACCTGGCATTTTTTATTCCTTTATATTGATTTTATTAAGCTGGGGCCATTAAATTGCATTCTAGATGGGTCAATGGCGTACCCTTCTTTAGTTATAATGTTCATAAATTCTTCTCGGTGCTGAGCAAATAAGGCAACAACTTCATTATTTGATCCTGAAAACATTACGCGTATAGCGCCTTTAATACCATCTTGGTTTGTTGTTTTTCGATCAAAGCGCATGTGAATATCCACAATTCCATCGGGGTGTTTAATCGGCACGGTAATGTGTGGGTATTGAGTATTGAGTTGTTGTTGAAATTTTTCTTTCACATCACGAAGCACATCAATTTCTTCTCTGCGTAGCAAACTTGCATGTTCACTGCGAGAGACAGCATTTGCTTTTATGGGTGCTTTTGATTTTTGATTTGTTTCATTGAATCCATGGGAATCATTTTCGCTATTTTCATGTTGTAACTGTGCATGAACAGCGCCTACTAAACCCATTGAAGTTTTATCAGCGCTTATTGAAGAAGCTAGAGTAATTAGCGGATCTGCTGCTATGCGAGAACCATATCCTTTGTCGGCAACTTGTCTTGGGAGTTGCACAATAGGAGCTGAATTTAAAACTTCTAAAAGTCTTGGAGTGTCGGTTAAAGGGATACGATTGTGTTTATCAAAATACTGTATTGAATCAGGCTTAGTATCAAGTGTGGGTTTAGATATATGCTTATCGTTGCTTTTTTGCAAAGAATCATTTTCTGGGCCAAAACGATGATTTTGCAATGTTGTTGCTAACTTTGTTGCATCAGAAATTTTGCCGTATATTTGAGACGATGAACTTTCTAAAAAAGAATTAAAATCTTCATGAACTGGAGCACGAACGCCTACGCCTTTAATTTGAGATAAGAATCTTAAATCGGGCGGTAGATATTTTACTGTAGTGTCTTGTTCTGGTGTATTTTTCTGCGCGCGAGTAAGAGCATGGGCTTTCACTCCATGGAGTGATACATTTTGTACCATAACCTACTCTTATTTTTGCTTTGTTCTAGCAATTGCAAACGTTATGCCATGGCAATAAAAAAGCCCTACACAAGGCAGGGCTTTTTTGAAAAAAGATTTCTTACGAAACTATTTCTTTTTTTTATCTGCAGCCGGAGCAGCTGGAGTAGCGTCAGCAGCAACTACTGGAGCCGCCGCAGCATCTTTAGCAGCTGGAGTAGCGTCAGCAGCAACTACTGGAGCCGCCGCAGCATCTTTAGCA
>JBAXJB010000010.1:0-52096 GCA_037138055.1 Alphaproteobacteria bacterium
ATCCTTCAAATAAACCAAAATACTTATCTAGTCTGAAATTTTGCAGAGGGTTCTTTTATATTTAGCGGCAATTATTGTCTTAATGTTCCCGGGAGTAACCTCCAAATCCAGCAAAAAATAAAAAAAAATCTTATTATTGAAAAAATAGATTGCGTTTTTAATTGAGAGTAACTATAAGTGTAACATGTTTAAATAAAAAATAGGTTATGTATGACTGAATCAACAACACAATTAGACGTTCTTAACATCACAGCTGATATAGTATGTGCTTACATCAGCAACAATCATGTAGAAGTAGCTGACATTCAAGGTGTTATGCAAAAAATCCATAGCGCAGTGCAAGACTTAGCTCGTCATGGTCATGGTTTCCGTAAATCTGGTCCATTGGTGCCAGCAGTGCCAATTGAAGATTCTATAAAAGATGATTACATCGTTTGTTTGGAAGACGGTAAAAAACTTCAAATGCTAAAGCGTCACTTGAATACAGTTTATAAAATGAGCATTGATGAATACAGAGAACGCTGGGGTTTGGCTCCTGATTACCCTGTGGTTGCTCCAAATTATGCACGTCGTCGTAGCCAAATTGCTAAGAACACAGGTCTTGGTCAAACAGGTCGTCGTAAACGTGTTCAGTTTGTTGATCAATCAAATGGTGCTATTAGTCAAGTTGCTGCCGTTTCTAAATAAGGCATGACTGCTAAATTAAAGAAAGTTTATATTAAAAGCTACGGCTGTCAGATGAACGTTTATGACGGGCAGAAGATGGCCGATTTGCTTAAGCCTCATGGCTATCGTATTACAGACACGTACGATGACGCCGATGTTTCCATTTTAAATACCTGTCATATTCGTGAAAAAGCAGAACATAAAGTTTTTTCTGACTTGGGTCGTTTGAACACTGTAAAAAAAGATCGAAAAAACCAAGAAGATAGTAATGATATGATCATTGCTGTTGGAGGTTGTGTTGGTCAAGCAGAAGGCGAAGAAATCACTAGGCAGGCTCCTTATGTAGATATGGTTTTTGGCCCTCAAAGTTACCATCGTTTGCCTGAAATGTTGGCTCAGATTGAGCAAAAAGTAAAAGGTAAGCGTAGAAAAATAGTCGACACGCAATTCCCTGCAATCAGTAAATTTGACTTTCTGCCAGCGGCAAATGAAACGCCGGCTAGTGCTTTTCTTGTTGTCCAAGAAGGCTGTGACAAATTTTGCCATTTTTGCGTGGTTCCTTATACACGCGGTTCTGAATACTCAAGATCAGCAAAAACTATATTAGAAGAAGCAAAGCGCTTAATTTCTTTAGGTGCTAAAGAAATTACTCTTTTAGGGCAAAATGTAAATGGTTATCACGGAGAAGGGCCTGATGGTAGTGAATGGTCCCTTGGACGTTTGATTTATGCACTTGCAGAATTAGACGGGATAAAACGTATTCGTTACACAACATCTCATCCTCTTGATATGCATGATGAATTGTATAACGCTCATCGCGATGTTCCAATGCTGATGCCTTTTTTGCATTTGCCTGTTCAATCAGGAAGTGATCTTATTCTTAATGCTATGAATCGAAAGCACACAGCTGCTGACTATTTAAAAATAATAGAAAAATTACGCATTGCGTGTGCTGACATAAACTTTTCATCTGATTTTATTGTTGGTTACCCAGGGGAAACTAATAAAGATCACAAAGATACACTTGAACTGATCAAGAACGTTGGTTATGTGCAGTCTTACTCTTTTAAGTATAGTCCTAGGCCAGGAACACCAGCTAGTATTTTGCAAACTCAAGTTGCAGAAGATATAAAATCTGATCGATTAACAGAACTTCAAGATTTAATTAATGCGCAGCAAATAGCATTTAACCAATCTATGGTTGGTGAAACAATGGAAGTGTTGTTTGAACGGGAAGGCAAAATACCGGGGCAGGTGGTTGGAAAAACAGCTTATATGCAATCGGTTACACTTAATGGAGATTCTTCACTATTTGGTAACTTATTAAGCGTTAGAATAAGTAATGGGTATGGAAATAGTTTGAGCGGAGAGCGCATTTGAGCGATCAAAATACGACAAAACAACTAGAATTTTCTGATAATACTCTTTTTTCCCAGCTTGTTGGGCCTAGTGACACAAACCTTACACAACTTGAAAATCGTTTTGGTGTGACTATTGCTGCACGAGGGAATCAAATCTCAATAAGTGGCTCTGACCCAAATGACATTAGTTACGCAAAAAATACGCTGCAATATCTTTACACGCAACTGACAAAAGGTCAGGAAATTAATCCACAAAGTGTTGAAGATGCCATTAGAACTGTAAGTAGTTCTGTTAGCTTGCATCATCATGATACAAATATTCCCAATGGAAAAATTAGCATTGCTACAAAGCGAAAGATGATTTTTCCACGTTCAGCTAACCAAGCTGAATTTCTGACTGCCATGCAAAACAAAGACATGATTTTTGGGATTGGCCCTGCGGGTACCGGAAAAACCTATCTTGCTGTGGCAGTTGGTGTCTCCCTGCTGATTGCGGGAAAAATTGATAAAATTATTTTAACGCGCCCGGCAGTTGAAGCTGGAGAAAAGCTTGGGTTTCTTCCAGGTGATATGCGAGAGAAAGTGGATCCATATTTACGTCCTCTTTACGATGCTATGCATGATATGCTCCCAGCCGATCAGGTCGAACGCAGACTTACAAACGGTGAAATAGAAATAGCTCCTCTTGCTTTTATGCGCGGACGTACATTGTCTAATGCTTTTGTAATACTGGATGAAGCTCAAAATACAACCCCTGTGCAAATGAAAATGTTTTTAACAAGACTCGGAAATAATGCACGTATGGTTATTACCGGTGACCTTTCGCAGATTGATTTACCAAATGGTATAGAATCAGGACTAAAACAAGCAGCAAAAATTTTGAAAAATATTTCTGATATTGCTTTTATTAACTTTGATGAAAACGACATTGTGCGACACCCAGTCGTCTCAAAAATTGTCGTTGCATACGACAAAGAAGCGAAATTGAGCGATGCACGACGATAGTAGTAATCTTGAAGTATTAATAGATATTGACGACGATCGATGGCTTGAATGGTATATGCCAGATCAATGGCATGAGCTGCTTCATAAAATTATTCAGCGAGTGATTGACGAAATAAAAATACGAGCAAAAGTTGAAGTTAGCGTTTTGTTTACAAACAATACTGAAATTCATGCTTTAAATCTTGAATATCGCGGAAAAGATAAACCAACAAATGTATTATCATTTCCAAATTTAAGTGAAGACGAATTACGTTGTTTGCCTAAAAACAGTCCTTACCCAGTTATGTTGGGGGATTTGGTTTTTGGTTTTGAAACATTGCTTGAAGAAGTAAAAACAGAAAAAAAACCTTTCTTAGATCACTTTAATCATTTGGCTGTTCATGGTATGTTGCACCTGTTAGGTTACGATCATGAATCTGATGCTGATGAAGAATGTATGAAAGAAAAAGAAGTGGCAATCTTAAAATCTCTTAACATTAACAACCCATACCAATAGTTATGATAATCAAAAATTTAGTAAAATTATTTAAGAAGTCAGAACCAGAAACTCTTCGAGGTACAATCGAAGAGCTTATTGAGGAGAGCGAAGAAGAAGAGCCGTCGATAGAATCTGGCGAACGTGCGCTTTTAGAAAATGTCTTAAACCTACGTGAGTTAACAGCCCAAGACGTAATGATTCCAAGAGCAGATATTATTTCGTCTTGTATTACAGGTGATGCTGACGAAATGATTCAACTAATGGTTAAAAACAATCTAAGTTTTTTGCCTATCTGCAGTGATACTCTTGATCATATCGTTGGCGTTATACATATAAAAGATGTTCTTGCCTGGCTTCAAAATGGACGTCAAATGCCAATAAAGCATCTTGTTAAAGATGTTTTGTTTATACCTCCTTCTATGCGTACCTTAGATTTGCTTGTGCAAATGCGTGAATCTGCTTCTCGCATTGCTTTCGTAGTCGATGAGTATGGTGGCATAGACGGGCTAGTTACGTTTTCAAACGTTATTAGTGAAGTGATTGGTGATATTCAAGATGCCACTGAAATTGAAGATACAAAGCAAATTGAAATTAAAGCCGATGGCACTGTTATCACAGATGGGCGGGTGCCTTTAGAAGAGCTACAGGAAGTATTGGGTAGTTTTCCTATGTTAAGCATAGAGGATGACGATATTGATACGATTGGCGGTTTAGTCGTCTTCTTAGCTGGTCGCGTTCCTGTGCGTGGAGAAATTATTCGCCATCCTGAAGGTGGAGAATTTGAAGTGTTGGAAGCCGACCCACGTCGTATTCGTCGTTTGAAGATGCGTCCTTAAATCAGCTTTTGTAGGTCTTTTTTAATCTTATTGGTAAAACGCAATAAAACTTCCTATATGTAAATCATTAGATATGACATATAAATATTATGCGATTTTTGTTGATTTTATTTTTCTTATTTCCATTAATAGCGGATGAAGTTGTAGATTATGATTTTTTCGAAGAGGATGAAGAAAATCATTTGCTAAGTTCGGTAACTTGTAGCACTCAATCATCTGCGTCATCTGACGCCACAACAGAATCAAAGGAAAAACTTGCTGGCGGATCAATAAGAACTATTTGTTCAGCTAAGTTAGAAAAAAACGAATTCCAGCCTCTTATTTCTTTACCCAAACTGTCTTTAGGGCAATTATCCATACAACCATCGCCCAAGCCTGGTGAAGTAATGCCACAGCTAATGGAACTTGTAACAGAAGCGTTGAAATGCCTAGAGCCACTTGGGCTATTATTTTAATAGTAATCAACCGATAAGTTGATCCATGCTTTATCCATAAAATTGTAGAGTATGTAACAGTTATAAGGGCTAGCAAGCGATGCAACCACTGTACAGTTGCTGGGTTGTTAATAAAATTTTTCCAGATAGGCTGATAAAAATTCCATTCATTTGGTAACCATTGCCCTTCCATAAGGGGGAACGTGTTATATATGAACCCTGCCTTCAATCCCGCTACGTAAGCGCCGTAAATAATTGTTAGGCCAATTAATGTCAATAACGCGGCATCTCTTAGGCATATTTTTTTGAACAGTTTACCTTCGAATTTCCACAGCGCTCTCGCTAAAACTGACAAGATAATAAATGCCATAACCAAATGAACGCACAAGCGAATATGACTAACGGTTGGGTCGATTTTTAAGCCGCTTTTAACCATCCACCAACCAATGACTCCTTGTGCTCCTCCCAAAGAAAATACAATGGCAATGCGTCCTCTTAACCAATTGGGGATATGTTTGAATAAAAAAAACAATGGAAGCAAAACCAGTAGACCAACAATCCTGCCAAGCAAGCGGTGCCCATATTCCCACCAATAAATACATTTAAATTCACTCAACGACATGCCTTTGTTGACATGTTTGTATTCTGGGGTTTGTTGGTATAATCCAAATTCGTCATCCCATGCTTGTTGTGTAATAGGTGGTAATACATGCAGTGGCTTCCATTGAGCCATTGAAAGCCCAGAATGGGTGAGGCGAGTGGCTCCGCCAACGACTACCATCAGCATTACGGCTACTATTAACGATTTTAGCCAAGTTGAGATATAAGGCATATGAATTGTATTTAAGACTTTCTGCGATCCTAAGGTTGCTAAATATTTTGAGCAAGAGCGTTTGCTAATAAAATTTTGCTCGATTAGCTTTTGAATCCATTCTCATTCTGGGCTACACTACAAAAAAATAATTTTGGATTATTCTTATGTTTATTATAGCGCCGCTTCTTAACGTGCTGCATGATTTGCTCGGCCTGTATAAATTAGGCGTATCAATTTATATTATTTTGGGATGGCTTGAAGCCTTTGAAATTGTTAACAAGTATAATTCTGTGGTTTATAGCATTCACAATTTTCTTCAAAGCATTACTGAGCCGGCATTAGCGCCTATTCGAAGAATCATACCTCCCATTAGTGGATGGGATCTTTCTCCTATTGCTTTATTTTTCATTATTTATTTTTTTCAAGGCGTGCTCTTGGAAATTCTAAAAAAGTTCCCATCTTAATAAAGATGAAGGAGAAATCATGTTAAAACTTTTTGTTCCAACAAAAGCACCAAGTCACCGTCAAGAACGTGTTGCTGAAGAAGTACGGTTTTTATTATGTCAGCAATTGCAGCGTGATAGTTTGCCAATTGAGCGTGATGAGGATGATAATTTATTAAAACCACAAGCCCCCATTACAATTACTGAACTGACTGTATCGCCAGATTTACGCCATGCTCAAATCGGGGTTATGCCATTGGGTGGTATCGGGCAGGAAATTGTTGTGAAGTTTATGCGTGCTAATGCTTGGTATTTACGTAAGTCTCTTGCTAAACAACTTAAAACTAGAATTGCACCAGAGTTACACTTCTACTTGGATAATCATTTTGATCAAGCTGCTAAAATCGATGCGTTGATTGTAAAGATTCATAGCGAAGGTTGATAGATTTTCGTGACATTTATTTCGTAATTTAATTAAAATCGTGTTAAATTAGAAAAAATGCAGTAGGGTTCTTTCTTGGTTCATTCCTATAGAAAATTTGATCAGTTTCAAGAACTGCCTTCTACAGGTCAGCGGTCATTTTTTTTATGGAAAAACGCTGGATCGTCAGCTAATTTGCCTGTTGCTTCTTCTAATTTTTTTGAAAATGCTCAATATGAAAGAGTAGCAAATCCTGCGTCAGGGTGGCATCAACGACAATATTCTCAATGCGCGCCACAACAAGGTATGCCTCAATACAATCCGTGGCAAGCAAAAACACAACCGCTAGCATCAGCTAGCTTTGCCCATTATTCAAGAGTTTTTAAGCAAAAAGAAACTCTTTGGGAAGAATTTAAACGTATATACATTAATGAGGTGATAGCTTTTACCATGAGCAAATCAACACTTTTTACTTTAATATTTTCATTCATGTTTCTTGGTTGTATTTTTTTCCTAGGGGGATTTTTTACAGCAACTAACATATATCGTGAACAACATATCACTAAAGAAGTAAATAGGCAGCACACGCCAACTGAAACTGCCATGTTGCAGGGACGTCCAGAAAAAATTGTAAATATGGGCGCAGGCGTTGCGTTTTCTACTCCTAAGGCATATCAGTATCAAGGTGGTGTAAAAGTTGATCAAAATAGAAGAAGACCTTCAGAATATGTGGAAAAACAAATTGCAAGCAGTCAGCCAAATTATCGTTGAGTAGCTATTGTTGGCATTATTGGCTAGTATAATTTTTGAAAAAAACTAGTTGTAGGTTTGTCTTTTTATGGTTTCTGTTCGTTTTGCGCCTTCTCCCACTGGGTATTTACACATCGGCAATGCGCGAGCTGCCTTAATTAATTATCTGTATGCTTTACGTAACGGTGGTGAATTTATTTTACGCATCGATGATACAGATTTAGAACGCTCAAAACCTGAATATGAAGAAGCTATTTATCGTGATTTTGAATGGTTAGGTATTAAGTATTCTAAGACGTTTCGTCAGTCAGAACGATTTGACCGATATAAACAAGTTAGAGATGAATTAATTGCAAGTGGGCGTTTATATCCATGTTATGAAACGCCAGAAGATCTCGATTTTAAACGTAAGCGTCAAATGGCCAAAGGGCAGCCGCCTATTTATGATCGTGCAGCTCTTTCATTAACAGATGCCGAAAAATCTACTTTTGAAACTGAAGGTCAAACTCCTCACTGGCGTTTCAAGCTAGATCATGAGCCAATTGTGTGGCAAGACATGGTTCGAGGTGAAGTCAAATTTGATGGTGCGCAACTTAGTGATCCAGTTTTAATTAGAGCAGATGGTATATTTTTATACAGTCTATGTTCAGTAGTAGATGATATTGATTGTGCAATTACACATATTATCCGTGGTGAAGACCATGTTACAAATGCAGCTACACAAATCCAACTTTTCAAAGCAGTCAATGGAGAGAAGGATTTCCCTATAACATTTGGTCATACAACATTAATGATGGATGAAGAAGGGCTTCCACTTTCAAAGCGCTTGGGCAGCTTAAGCTTAGGGCAAATGCGAGAATCTGGAATTGAGCCTATGGCTATTGCTTGTTTGTTGGCAAGACTTGGGACATCTCTTTCTGTTGAACCGCTTTCAACATTAGAAGAATTAGCCAGCTCATTTGATTTATCAATTTTCAGTCGCACGCCGCCCAGGTTCAGCGAAAAAGATTTGTGGGCATTAAACCATAAACTTTATCACTTAATGCCTTTTGAGCAAGTTCAACAACGTTTATCAGCAGCGGGTTATGCTGATTTCAGTGAAGCTCACTGGCGTGCAGTGCATGATAACATTGAAAAAATTGATGACTTGAAGCCATGGCAAGCTATTTTCTTTGGGCAACTTAAAGGCACCTGTGCCGATACAGAATTTTTAAAAATAGCACTAAGCTTATTGCCAAGCGGTCCATGGGATGAAAACACATGGGCCACATGGACGACTGCTGTTAAAGAAACAACGGCACGTAAAGGCAAAGAATTGTTTATGCCGCTGCGCCAAGCATTAACAGCAATGGACCATGGACCTGAAATGAAAGCTCTACTACCATTAATAGGTATGGAAAAAACAAAAAGCAGGTTATGCGTGGCGTAACAATTATTTTAGCAGCATCAGGTTGGGGTGCAGCTAATTTTGCAACAGCTGATGGTGCGCTCACTGTATCGCAACATCAGCTTCTAAAACCTATTTTAAATCATCCTGATATTCACGCTGAAATATACTTTGCCAATTGGCATTTGAATTCGCATCAAAAAAGCAGTGATTATTCTGTAGATCAAAGACGCACTCACGTATTGCACGTTGGTAATTGGTTAAGCCGCATTGTAGAAATTGCTGCTTTTAAAAATCATTTTGTACTAGTCATTGGTGGAGACCATTCTATCGCAATGGGTACCTGGAGCGGTCTAAAAAATGCTGATAAGGATTTTGGGTTAATTTGGATAGATGCCCATATGGATGCACATACCTATGAAACATCTATCTCTAAAAACCCTCATGGAATGCCAGTAGCGGCTTTATTGGGGGTTGGTGATGGCGAGTTCGTGAAGCTTGCAAAAAATCCTCCTGTACTAAAGACAGCATCACTAATACAAACAGGCATTCGTAGCTATGAAGAAGAAGAGCAAGAATTTCTAGAGCAGTTGGGAGTTGATATTTCCTATCATTACAAGCGTCATTCTTATAATGGTTTAGATAGTATTACTAAGAGTAAGCAGTGCCTTCTGCAAATCCACCCTTATTACGGTGTGAGCTTTGATATTGACGGCATTGATCCTGCTTACTGCCCAGGCACGGGAACTCCTGCAGATGGAGGGCTGGAGCTAACCGATGTAATACAATCTCTAAAAGGCATTTTGTTTGACACTTCATGTGTTGGCTTAGAAATTGTGGAATATAATCCTGTACCAGATCATGAGCAGATTACGTTTGAGTCCGTTAAAAAAATTATTGCTTCTCTAGTGGCGTAAGACATCTTCGTTTTTATGTTGCTAAAAGTCATCGCAAAAGCTATAAAAAACGTTTACAATTAAACGAAGTTATTCAATTAAGGAGAATATACATGTTAGCGGTTACCGATGCGACTTTTGAGCAAGAAGTTTTAAAGTCAACAGTTCCAGTAGTTGTTGATTTTTGGGCAGAGTGGTGTGGACCGTGCCGCATGCTTACTCCTATTTTGGAAGAGCTTGCTCCAGAAATCATGAATAAAGCAATCATCGTAAAAGTGAATATCGATCAAAATCCACAAATTGCTAGTCAGCTTGGTGTGCGCAGTATACCTACAATGATTTTATTTAAAGGTGGGCAGGCTATTAGCAATATGGTTGGTGTAAATCCAAAGCCAAAAATTAAATCATGGGTTGAGTCCAATACCTAAATCACTGCTGTCTACGCAGATGTTGATTATAGAAAAGTTAACACAATATCTTTTCAACGTCATGCATCTGTGCTAGATATATTAGTATGTTCCCCGGTAGCTCAGTTGGTAGAGCAAGTGGCTGTTAACCACTGGGTCAGCGGTTCGAGTCCGTTCCGGGGAGCCATCTTAAGTTTTTCTCATTTCTTTTAACTAAAATTGATGTCGCTTTTTTCTTGACTAAGTTGCCAAGATTTCCTATAAAGTACACAAGATATAAATGAAATTTGAACATGGCCAATCATAAAAACTCAAAAAAAGCTATCCGTCAAACAGAACGTCGTACTGGTGTAAACCGTAATCGTATGACTCGTATGCGCACTTGTGTAAAGACAGCCGAAAAGGCATTAGGCATGCACAACACTCCTGCAGTTTCTTTTGAAGAAGCTAAAGTAGCAGTGGTTGCAGCTGAAAGTGCTATGATGAAAGTTGCGAAAACAGGAATTATCCATAAGAATTTCGTTTCACGGAAAGTTTCTCGTTTAGTTGCACGATTGAAAGCAATAGCTTCCTAATTAAACGTAAGTTTGTGAAATTTAAAGCCCGCTTAAAAGCGGGCTTTTTTAATGCTTGGTGTTTTGTTTTACGCGACCTTTGGCGCAGCAAACTTTTTAGCGAATAGTTTGTTGGCAATCAGAGCAAGCGCACCGTTACCTGCAACGTTACTTGCAGTCATCAGTGAGTCCTGAAGAATGTATAGGGTTGCTACAAGGCTGCATAGTTCTGAAGATAGTCCTAAATGCTTTTCCACAACAGGCAATAGAATTATCATGCCGCCGCCTGGTACGCCGCTTCCTGAAAATTTGGTTACAACATAGGCACCAACATATGCCAAAAATGCTGTAAAGCTTGGCAGCGGTGTGCCTGACATAGCAAGCAACGCAAGCGCGGTTAGGGTAATATTAATGCCATCTCCAATCATATGAACGTTAGCAGTAGCAGGCACGACAAAGTTTGTTAGCTGTGGGTTACGGGTGTTGGCTTCAACACATTTCAGTGTTACTGGTAGAGTTGCAGCACTAGACATGGTGCTAAAGCCAGTAAGCCACGCGGGTAGCATATTGCGTATAGCAGCGAAAGTTGCTCTCATGTTGCCATTGCAGCCAACCGCATACCAGAAAAATAAGTATGCTTGAATTGTTACAAAACTTAAAAAGAACACAGGCGCATACGCGGTCGCAAGAGTGCCCAACGCTCCTTCAAAGCCAATTTTCAAAACAAATCCAAAAACATAAACGGGCAGAAATGGAATAAAAGCAATATTTAAAGCAATAGTTGTCCAATTTTTCAACGTTGTAACCGCTTGAGTAACTAACCGTGCACCTGATAAATTGCCAATGAAGCCAATAATTAATCCCAAGAACATAGCCTTATCAGCAGTTAAAAAAGATGAAAATGGAAGGCGCCACAAAGCTTCTATGGTGCTTTGACTCTGAATGGCTTCCAAACTAATGGGCTTTAAAAACCCAAAAAAAGCCTGGGCTGCTCCGTAAGCAGTAAATACGTTTATGACGTTAGAAATAATAACTAAGCCAAAAACACCGAAAATTAAAGAGGTGGCCTTGCCCTGCAAGCTCAATACAGCTGAGCATAGGTAACTGAACACTACAAATGGAAGAAGCAACATGAGTACGTCTTTTAAAACGACACTTATAGTGTAGAAAATACTAACGGTATTGGAATCAAGATGGCTTGATAAAAAAAATGCTAACGTGACAGCAATCACAAGTCGTACAGGCAAACTAAACATCAACACACCATCGCTTCTAAAATTGAAGCTTATGGTACCATATTTTACCTAAATAATTCCAGCGCGTAGGCAGTCATGAATGTGTAAAATACCAATAGGTTTATCGTTTGCACTTATGAATAAGCTGGTAATGGACTTGTCTTGCATAATTGCTAACGCCTCTGCCATAAGAATATCAGCAGATATCATTGTTGGGGTTGGGCTCATTACTGCTTCTACGGTGTCATTCAACAGTCCTGCATGCATATGACGACGTAAGTCACCATCGGTAATAACGCCTAGCATTTTCCCATCTGTATCTATTATTGCTACGCACCCAAAACCAAAGTAGCTCATTCTTATCAAGCATTCTTGCATTAAGGTGCCCATAGGAACAATTGGAAGGCGATCATCAGTGTGCATAAAATCGCGCACTCTCGATAATTGCTTGCCCAAATTCCCTCCGGGATGGAAAGTGCGAAAATCAGTTGAACTAAAGCTGCGCGTGTGAAGCATGGCAACGGCAAGTGCATCACCTAAAGCTAACATCATTGTTGTTGATGTGGTTGGGGCCAGGCCCATTGGGCATGCCTCAGGTACTGTAGGGTAACATAACGTAATATCTGCAATGCTTGCTAGATTACTATTTTCTTTTGCGGTAATTGCTACTGCTGGTATATGAAAACGTCGACTGTAATCAAGCATGGGCTTTAGTTCAACGGTTTCTCCGCTATGAGACAATAATAAAAGCCTGTCTTCAGGTGTAATCATTCCTAAATCGCCATGATTAGCTTCTGCAGGGTGTACGAAAAACGCTGGTTGACCAACGCTTGCAAAGGTTGCTGCAATTTTTCGTGCAATATGCCCGCTTTTGCCAATTCCGCTTACAATAACACGACTATTTTGCTGAGATAAAAGCTCAACCGCTGAGGTGAATTTGTCATCTAAGCTAGCAGCTAGGTGCGCTAGCGCTTCTGATTCTTGAGCCACTGCTTTGCGTCCGGCTTCAAGAATTTTATGCGCATTAATTGTAGTTGGTGCTGTCATCATAACTATCCTTGGTCTTCAATTTTATAAGCCATAAGGTCGCCCTTTTGTCCGTAGAATAGGTCAAGTTCAGCTCTAAAGGGAAGGTACTCAAAAGTTGCATTAGCTAAGTGATGACGGTTTTCCCGGGTTAGCATGGCATCAAGCTTTAATTTTAAGCTATGCAAGTGCACCACGTCAGTTGCGGCGTAGCGCATCTGATCTTTACTTAAAGTTTTAGCGCCCCAATCACTGGTTTGTTCTTGTTTTGAAACTTCAATACCGAGCAATTCTTTACATAAATCTTTTAGTCCATGTTTGTGTGTAAACGTACGCACCAAATGGCTTGCTACTTTTGTGCAATAAACATTTTGAATTCTGCACTTAAGTGAATACTGCAAAATTGCTATATCAAATCGAGCAAAATGGAAAATCTTTTGAGTTGATCCGGTCAATAATTTTTTCAAGTTTGGTGACTTAGAAAAATCAGCCTCAGGAAATTGCACAAGATGTACATTAATTCCATCAAAAGTAAGCTGCACCAAGCACAAACGGTCACGGTGCTGATTGAGCCCCATGGCTTCAGTATCTATTGCAACAGTTTGGCCAAACACTACATCATTTGGCAGATCATATTCATGAAGAAAAGTTTTCATTTTGTATTATTTTTATAAATACCTGAATTAAAAGACCACAGGTAATAGATTCGTGTCAACATTTCAATTCTGGATTAATGTAATGCGTGTTGATAGCTTTAGCTAAAGCTTATCTTATCCGATATATAATTGCGCTAAATAGTAGCTTATGAGAAAGGTCAGAGAGTCCAGTTAGTATGTGATGTTTAAAATGATTTCGGTCTTCTTCGGATGTAAGAGATGCATAAAGATCTGCAATATTGTATTCAGGATGAACGCCACATAGAATTGCTTTTCCTTTGGCTATTTTGCATTCAATGATTGCAGCACGTTCTTCGAACCCTGCATCAGCATAACAAGCAATTACTTGTGTATTTGGGTATTGGTCCGCATCCTTAAAACAGCAACCACCATTAAAGAAAACATTGTAAATTGTTGTAGATACATTAGCATTCTTCCGCTTAATTTTAGCAATTCTTGATCCCGATATTGATTGGTAATCATAAGCAGCCAAGACAGGGCCTATTGCTGCTCCAGGAAAAAATGATAGTTCTCTTGTCACAAGAATTTCATATCCGCGTCTATCGCCCTTGTGAAACTCAGAATAATGTGCACCATAGTAAGCACCTGCACAAAAGCCTATATAAGTTCCTCCGGCTTCAACATAACTTCTTATTTGTTCATTGCCTGCTCCATTTAATTTTTGAGAGTAATAAGAAGCTTTTCCTCCCGGTATAATATACGCTGCAGCGTTGTGTTTCCATAACCCTAGAATCGTTTCCGCTGCATCTATTCTTTCCGTTGAATATAAGCAGGGCACTAATTCATTTAAGGCTTTTTCACAAGCATGTGCGCTAAAGTCTGAAACACCATCATCATAATAAATATAAATTCTAGGAAAATTTGCATGCGCAATATGAAAATTCCCACTGCAAAAATTTCCATATTCACTTCTATTATTCCATATTTCACTGAGTTGACTTCTGAGGGTTAAAAGAGTGGGGATATCTTTTATATGCTTAGCAACAAGATCTTCTCGATAAGTGTAATATCCTGGTATGCGTTTTTTTATGGTTGCTTCAAAATCAGATTTAATGGCATAAATTTTGTCGGCATCGCTTGCATTTTCACTGATATCGCATCTTAGCAACATAGACATTTTCATGCATTCATGTTCAGCATAGTAAGGAAGACACCATGTTTTCTGAAACAAAAACAGAGTCACACAGAAAAAATAAAATCCTAATTTTTTGACAGAAGCAAAAGTGGTTTTCACATTACTTTTCCTCTAAATTTTAGTGGAAATCCTAATCGCAGCTTTGGTAATGCCTTTGACTACTTTTTCTAAAACGTCGTAAGCAGGCGCACTTCTACCTCCTCCTTGCTCGGCAATTTCACGGTGATGATCTTCTTCCTTTTTAAATTTACCAATGATGTCCATCAATGGTTTATGTTCTGGGGAATTTTTTAATGAATCAATTTGGCTTTGATAATGATCAACAATCACTTCTTCAACAGCAATGGTACAAGCATGCGCTGCCTGTTTGCCCATTAGTGCTGTGGCTGCACCCATTCCATAACTTAAAACATGCCAAAAGGGCTGAAAAATAGTAGGTTTAACTTTGTGTTCAATCATTAGTTGAGTGAACATTTTAAGGTGCTCTTCTTCCTGATTCGCCATTAACACTAAATCAGGCTCATCACCTAGGATTTTTCTCATGCCTTTGTAAATTTGGCGCGCACCAAGTTCGCCCGCATGATTTACCCGAAGGATTGATTTTATTTTTTTCGAGTCGTCCATTCACGCAATGCCATGGTAATAGTTGCAAAAGTGAATGCTAGAGATGTCCACCAACTAGCTGGAATTCCAAATAGGTACCAATTAATTTTGTCGCATCTCGAAACTTTTTGATTTTTCATTTGTGATGAAAGTGATTTCAGCATTTCCGTAGGATCGGTTGAAGTTATCTCAGTTTTGCCAATGCACGATTGCGGCATGGCCCACCATTTTTGTTCAACGCCTATATGAAAGCCACATAAAATGGCCCCCCCTAATGCTACAATGCAAAGGAAGTAAGTGAAGAGCTTTTTATCGTAGCCAGAAATTACAATGCCTAATGACAATGTCAAAATGGTCATCATTACATAGCGCTGATAATAACAAAGGCTGCATGGCATAATATCAAACAGATATTCAGCCATAAAGCCAACGCATAAGAGGCTGAAAAAATATACAGCTACAAACCAGTAGAAGTATCTAGAATTTTTAAAAATTTCCTGTATCAACCTAAACACTTCACAATTATAAACCCAGCTACAATTATACCTATGACGGAAAAAAGCGCCAATGTTAAATATTTTTCAATGTATGGTTTTGCTATGGGCCCAAAAAAATACAGGATTGCCGCCAACAAATAAAACCTAAAGGCTCTTGCTATTAGGGAAGCTGCTAAAAATTGGAAAAGATCAAATCGTGCGACGCCGCTTGCAATAGTGACAAGCTTGAAAGGAATTGGTGTAAGCCCTTTTAAAGCAATAATCCAAAACCCATATGTTTTAAAATCTGCTTGAAAACGTTCAAAAGCACTATGCAAACTGTAGGTCTCAATGATCCATTGCCCAATTGTGGCATATAAATAATACCCAATTGCATAGCCTAACAAGCCGCCAACAACTGAACAAACTGTTGCACCAAAAGCTAATCTCCACGCAAGAAGGCGATTTGCCAAAATCATAGGGATAAGCATTAAATCAGGGGGCAAAGGAAAGAATGAGCTTTCTGCGAACGACACAGCGTACATAATGTATTTAGCGCGCTTTGTTTCAGCTGCTTGCAAACACCAATCATACATGCGTCGCAAAAAATTTGGCCGTTTAGCTACGATAATACTCATTACTTTTTACAAAAGATTTCAACTATAGACTTTTATACCACAACAAATCACACTTGCATCTATTGAAAAAGGAGATTTTTATGTGCGGAATTATAGGTATTTTATCATGCAATCCAGTTGCAGAGCGCTTAATAGATGGATTGTCTAGACTTGAATATCGTGGTTATGATTCTGCAGGTATAGCAACTATTGATAAAAATGCCATTACAAAACGACGTTCTGAAGGAAAACTTCAATCGTTAAAAGATCTTTTGCAGCACGATCCTGTTGATGGAACTGTTGGTATTGGCCACACTCGTTGGGCGACTCATGGATCGCCTACCCACCAGAATGCGCATCCACATGCAACAGATCGTGTTGCTGTTGTGCACAATGGTATTATTGAAAACTACCAACTTTTAAAAGATGATCTTATAAAAAGAGGGGTGGTTTTTAAAAGCGAAACAGACACAGAAGTTGTTGTTCACTTAATTGATCAAGCTTTGCAATTAGGAAAAACTCCTGAAAATGCTGTGAAAGAAACGCTTTCAAAGCTTCATGGAGCATTTGCTTTAGCTATTATTTTTTCAGACAGCCCAAATATAATTATTGGTGCACGCCGTGGAAGCCCTTTGGTATTAGGAATTAATGACGATGAGTTATTTTTAGGATCAGACGCCTGGGCACTAGCACCTTGGACACAAAAAATTTGTTACTTGGAAGAAGGTGATGTTGTAGTTATGCAGCGCAGCAGTAGCTTTGATTACAGCATTTTCAACGAAGAAGGTCTGGTTGTCAGTAGGCCTATTAAACATCTTAATTTGGCAACAGGTGCTGCTAGTAAGGGTGAATACAGCCATTTCATGCTAAAAGAAATTTTTGAACAATCTCAAACACTAAGCGATACCTTCTTGTCATTAATTGATGAGCAAACTCTTGAAAGTCGTATTACTTTGCCTATTGATTTTTCAGGCAAGTATTCAAGAATCCGCCTAATTGCTTGTGGGTCATCTTACTATGCGTCTTTAACAGCGAAATATTGGTTTGAAAAATATGCGAATATTTTGTGTGATGTCGATTTAGCTTCTGAATTTCGTTATCGGGATCCAGTTTTAAATAATGACGACATATGCATATTCGTTTCTCAATCAGGGGAAACCAGCGATACTTTGGCAGCGCTAAATCTTGCAAAAAGCAAGGGATGTATAACTTTGGCAATTGTGAACGTCCCTGAAAGTTCTATGACAAGATCGGCAGATCACCATATTTTAACGTTGGCAGGTCCTGAAATTGGCGTGGCATCAACAAAAGCATTTACAGCACAAATGGCAGTGCTTTGCATGTTGGCATTGCACGCTGCAGAACAACGCAAATCTATTAATGCAACTAGCTTATCAGCGCATTATCGTGAACTATTACATGTGCCAAAACTTGCAGCGCAAGTCCTGCAAAATATATCAGCTTTTGATGAGCTAGGCTTAAAACTTTCACAAACACGTGATGTTTTGTTTATTGGTCGTGGTACAAATTACCCGGTTGCCTTAGAAGGTGCTTTGAAACTTAAAGAAATTTCATATATTCATGCCGAAGCTTATGCTGCTGGCGAATTAAAACACGGCCCAATAGCATTGGTAGACAAGCTAACACCTTTAATAGCTATTGCTCCTAATGATGTGTGGTTTGAAAAAACAGCATCAAATATTCAAGAAGTTGCTACCAGAGGTGCGCCCATTATTGTGCTAACGGATGATAATACGTTTACAGTTAACTGCCCTGAATTTTATAAAGTGTTGCTTCCAAAAACAACACCTATAAACGCTTGTTTTATTTACACAATCGCTGTTCAATGCATTGCTTATTATACAGCTTTGCACAAAGGAACAGACGTTGATCAGCCACGAAATCTAGCAAAATCAGTAACGGTAGAATAAGCGCTGTTAAGCGCTTTTCTTCCGTTGATCAAATAGTTTCCAGATTCCTTCGGCGCCATGCCATTCGCCTTTGGTTGCTGCTTTTGAATATTCAGTTGCACGTGTTTCAAAAAAGTTTGCATGTTCAACCCCATTTAAAATAGATGTTAACCAGGGCAGGGGGTGCGGTTTACATTGAGAATATTCGCCGGAGTTTTCTACAAAGTACCCATATACTGGTCGAAGTTTTAGCTGCGTTAGACGCCAGTCGCAAATATAGCGAATATATTGCTTAATATCATTTGCGGTCATGCCTTGAACTTCACCAACTTCAAAAGCCAATTCAACAAATTTATCTTCTAAAGCAACCATAGTTTTTCCCACTTCAATAATGTCAGACTCAACTGATTTAGTGACAGCTCCAGTTTGTAATGCCCATTCATGATAAAGCATTATAACGCTTTCGCAGTGTAAGCTTTCGTCACGTACAGACCAGGAAACAATCTGTCCCATACCTTTCATTTTATTAAAACGTGGAAAATTCATAAGCATTGCAAAACTTGCAAACAAAGACATGCCTTCGGTAAAAGCCCCAAACATAGCTAATGTTCGCGCAATATCAGCGCATGTATTAGTGCCAAAAGTTTTCATGTAATCAGATTTAGCACGCATAGATGAATATTCTTTAAAAACGGAAAATTCTGTTTTTGGCATGCCCAGTGTTTTTAGAAGCAACGCGTAAGCATCAATATGAATAGTTTCCATATTTGTAAAAGCAGCCATCATCATTTGAATTTCAAGAGGTTGAAAAATAGGAATATAACGTTTGAAATAGTTATCACTTACTTCGACATCAGACTGCGTAAAAAAGCGAAAAATTTGCGTTAATAAATTACGTTCACTTGCGCTTAGCTTATCTGATTGCCAATCTTTTAGGTCTTCACCAAGAGGGACTTCTTCGCCCATCCAATGAATTTGTTGTTGTCTTTTCCAGGCTTGGTAAGCCCAAGGGTAACGATCAATATCATAAGTTCCTGATGAATCTAAAAGGCTAATAATGCCTTTTCCTTGAAGTTCTTGTGGATTAATATCTGCGTAATTTTTGGTCATAAATTTTTTCCTATTGGCAAGCTAAACATTCTTCGTAATCTGTGTTGGCACTATCGACTGCCTCGATTTTTTGATCTTTTCGACCCGCGTGTTCAGCACGTTGGATAGATTTCGATCGGCAATAATATAAACTTTTCACGCCTTTTTCCCAGGCCATCCAGTGCAGCATTAACAAATCCCATTTATTAATATCTGCAGGTAAAAAAAGATTGATTGATTGTCCTTGGCACACAAAAGGGGAACGATCTGCAGCCAGTTCAACAATCCAACGTTGATCAATTTCAAAAGCAGTTTTGAATGTATCTTTTTCATGCTGGTTTAATTGCTCTAAGTGACCAACTGATCCTTCTTGTTCAATAATTGACTGCCAAATTTCATCAGTGTTTAAGCCTTTATCAACAAGTAATTTTTCTAAATGAGGATTTTTTACCACGAAATTCCCAGAAAGGGTTTTGTGGTTGTAAATATTGGCCGGAATAGGTTCAATGCCGGCGCTTGTGCCTCCGCAAATAATACTAATCGAAGCAGTGGGGGCTATGGCAAGTTTGTGGCTAAATCTTGCCAAGATGCCTTTTTCTTTGGCATCTAAGCAAGCGCCACGTTCCTTTGCAAGCTGTACAGATGCTGCATCAGCTGCTTTTCGTATGTGCCGAAACATTTTCATGTTCCAGCCTTTTGCTAATGCGCTTTCAAAAGGCAAGCTTTTCAATTGCAAAAATGAATGAAACCCCATTAGTCCAAGGCCAACAGAGCGTTCACGTGTCGCGGAGTATGTTGCGCGTTCCATTCCCTTGGGTGCTTCATCGATAAAAGCTTGAAGTACGTTATCTAAGAATCTTAAAACATCTTCAATAATTAGCGGGTCACTGTTCCATTCATCCCAGGTTTCTGCATTTAAAGATGCTAAGCAACACACAGCGGTTCTGTCATTTTCTAAATGATCTGGGCCAGTTGGTAACAAAATTTCACTACACAAATTCGACATCTTGATCTTCAGTCCAAGTTCGCGTTGGTGCTTAGATATCGCTTTGTTAGCTGTGTCAATGAACACTAAATAAGGTTCACCTGTTTGCATACGCATTTCAAGAATTTTAGACATAAGGTTACGTGCATCAACAGTTCTTATAACTTCATTTGTTTTAGGGCTTCGCAAAGGAAATTCTGCATTTTGGCGAACTGCCTCCATGAATTCATCGGTAATGTTAATTCCATGATGAAGGTTTAAACTTTTACGATTAAAATCCCCAGAAGGTTTACGAATTTCTAAAAATTCTTCAATTTCAGGGTGATGAATATCCAAATACACTGCAGCATTTCCGCGACGTAAGGACCCTTGGCTAATTGCTAAGGTCAAAGAATCCATTACGCGCACAAATGGAATAATGCCCGAGGTTTTTCCAGCTCGCCCAACCGGCTCGCCAATACTTCTAACAAATCCCCAATAAGTACCAATACCTCCGCCATTGGATGCTAGTAGTACATTTTCATTCCAGGTGGTGACAATGCCATCTAAGTTGTCACTAACAGTGTTTAAAAAACAGGAAATCGGTAGGCCTCGTTTAGCCCCGCCATTCGATAAAATTGGAGTTGAGGGCAAAAACCATAACTTTGAAATATAGTCATAAAGTCTTTGAGCATGATCAAGATCATCAGCATAAGCACATGCTACTCGAGCGAACATTTGTTGATAATTTTCATTTTCAAGAACATAACGATCATCAAGCGTTGCTTTTCCAAAGTTGGTAAGTAAAGAATCTCTGGAATAATCTAACGCAATTGATGATGGATCAACTTTATGAGTTTTTGGACGAACAGCAGCCTTTTGATACAGTTGTTTTTGTTCTTGAGTTTGTGGAAATGGAACAACTCTTTGGAAAGGATTGAAGTCGATCAAATGACCATATTGGTCAAAGTCGTAAGCATTGTTTGTTTTCATAGTCCCTCATTTTAAATAAGGGTCAGAGCCATGTTGTGAAAGCTAAAAAGTGCAAAGAGTTGCACCTGAACTCTCAACCGGTGCACCCCGCCCGATGTTAGTAAAATGCTTCACGGCAAGTCTCCTGGCTCGCGGGTCATAGTGGTTTAAACGTCTTCCCAGTTTCCCAGTGACTTTGTGTTTAAACGACTTACCGCACACAGTTGCGGGGGCAGCTTCGGAATATGCTGTATAGCAGAACCGAATTCCTATTTAAGCATCGCTATAAATTTAGCAACGCACCTTGTAACATAATATTATAATATGGGATATGATGTGTTTGTGTAAATAGATTTAAAAGGTTGACAAGTTTGTGTGTTTTGGGGGAAGTGTAAATAAAATTGGTATTTGAAGAATCGCTGCATGGCATTATTTAATTCTTATCGGGAATCAGTCATCATCAAAGATCATGTAAAAAGTAAGCATATTATTGCAGGCGATCATTCATATTATTCTGGTTATTATCACGGCAAACCATTCGAAGAATGCGTTATGTATTTGGACGAGGTTGATAATAGTGCCGATCCTGAAAATATAGATCAATTGATTATTGGTAAGTTTTGTTCAATCGCTACTGGTGCAAAATTTATGATGTGTGGTACCCAAGGGCATAATTACAACTGGATTGCAGCACATCCTCTTCATGGATTTGATGATTCTTTTTTTCCAGGACATCAATGGAAAGGCAACACGATTATTGGCAATGATGTGTGGATTGGTGCTGAAGCACTTATTATGCCTGGTGTGCAAATTGCAGATGGTACAGTGATTGCTTCTCGTGCTGTGGTTACAAAAAATGTTGGTGCTTATGAAATTTGGGGTGGTAATCCTGCACGCTTGATTAAGAAACGCTTTGAAAATGAAGATATTGCAAAGCTACTTCAAATCAAATGGTGGGACTGGAATTTAGATACATTAAAAAGAAATTTACAGTACTTAAGATCTGCTGATGTAGCAACGCTTTGGAAAAAATTTCAGGACAAAACTCTGTGAACATAATTTTCGATGCCCTTACAGAAAATCATTTTCCACTTCTTTTGAAGTGGTTGGAAACTCCGCATGTTAAAACTTGGTGGGATTCACATTTAGAATGGACACCAGAGCTAATTCAAAAAAAATACGAGCCTTACCTAAATGGCAGCAATTTAATGAATGCCTACATTTTTTCTGTGGAGAGTAAACCTATTGGTTATATACAGTACTATAACAAACATGATTTTCCACGAGAGCATGACTATGCATTAAAGTTACCTGAATCTTGCGCAGCTATAGACTGGTACATTGGTGAACCTGAATTTGTAGGGCGAGGCATTGGTACAAAAGCACTAAAATTATTTTTAGATATTCATGTTTTTTCTAATTTTGATAATGTTTTTGTTGATCCAGATACACCTAATGTGTCTGCTATTCGTGTTTATGAAAAAATAGGATTCATAACTATTAGCAAAACGAATGATGATAAAGTCACTTTGATGTTGAAGACAAAAATTTAGCAGTGCATTATTTCTTCAAAAATGATTCAACTAGTGAATGCATTGTTTCTGAAATTGGTGAATTGAATAATTGCAAGGATTCTTGAGCTTTGCGTGCATACTGTGTGGCTGCAACAATAGACTGTTCGAATGCGCCTAAGTCGTGAAGGCGTTTTGCCACATCACTAAATTCTATATTATTTACTCTATTGCTATCAAAGCATTGGTGCCAAAAAATTTTATCAGTATCGGCCTGATAAGCTAGCAAAATGGGAAATGTTACCTTGCCTTCACGAAAATCATCACCCATCTGTTTGCCACGATTTTCATTGGTATAGTCAAGTACATCATCTATTATTTGATACATTAATCCAAAATTTTTACCGAATTCATATAACTGATTTGCTGTGTCTGCGTTTGCTCCTCCGGCAAGTGCTCCGGTTTGACATGCTGCTGCAAAAAGTGTTGCGGTTTTATATTCAATAATTCTTAAATAGTCAGCTGTATCAAGGTTTAGAGACTTAATGCACCGTAACTGAGTTACTTCACCTTCGCTAATTTTTGCTGATGCACCTGCCAAAATATCTAAATAACGGACATTTTCAGTTTTAACCATTAGTTCAAAGGCACGAGCAAAAAGAAAATCACCCACTAGAATGCTTGGCTTATTTCCCCAGCAAATGTTCGCCGTTTGTTTGCCGCGGCGTAGTGATGATTCATCAACGACATCATCGTGTAAAAGCGTTGCTGCATGAATAAGTTCCACTGCGGCAGCTAAATAAAAGCTATTTTGCGTGACTTTTCCTGTCAATTGACTGGACGCTAAGCATAAAAGTGGACGCAAGCGTTTTCCGCCAGCTGAAATTAATGTTGTAGCAATTGTTTTGATGAGCGGTTCGCTGGTCGAAATATTTTCAAATATCAACTGATCTACTTGTTGCAAGCTACTTTGGAAGTTATTTCTTAAATGATATAAGGGATCCAACACAATTTGGCATTCTTGCAACAAATTAACCTATCCAACTGGGAACAATTTCCAGTATAATTTAGTCTATTTAACCCGCTCAGGATAGCGTTTTGTGCACGCACTTTTAGAAACTTCAGAAAAAAACGCCTATACAGAAGATTCACTTCTTGGTGGAAAAATTATGATACGTCAACCTATACAAGGGTATAGAGTTGCTATAGATCCGCTATTATTGGCAGCTTCAATTTCTGTAGAGCCAGGAGAAAGTGTACTAGACGTAGGTGCCGGAGTAGGTGCTGCTGGTTTATGTTTAGCTGCTCGTTTTCCCTATTGTCGAATCATGGGGATTGAACGTCAAAAAGATCTTGTGCGCTTAGCAACAGATAACATTCGCCTTAATAATCTAAGGGAACGAGTTGAAATACTTCATGGGGATCTAAAAAGTCCGCCCCCTCGTTTAGCTGCAGGTAGTTATAGTCAAGTTATATCTAATCCTCCCTACTTTGAAATGAATAGCGGGCGTTTATCACCAGTTGATTCAAAAGCGCTTAGTAATCATGAAGAGCTGGCAGATATGGAAGCATGGATAAAATTTTGCCTGTTAATGCTGAAGCCACAAGGAAAAATTACCTTCATTTATCGAGCAGATATGCTTGATCGACTTTTGAGCTTGTTTTATGGCAAGGTTGGCGATGTAAGTATTTTTCCTTTGTGGCCTGCAAAAAACCATTCAGCGAAAAGAGTGATTGTTCAAGGTATAAAGGGATCAAAAGGTAGCCTAAGTCTTTTAAGTGGAATGTTTATACATAACGAAGATGGATCTTTCACTCAGGCAGCAGATGCCATATTGCGCAATGGAGAATCACTATTATTGAATTCGTAGAAACAATGATGGATAGCGTTATGTATACGTGGGTTGTAGCGGCTGTTTTGATGACGACCTGTTTGCTTATCTGGAAAAAAATAGGAATAAAAGATATTCCTAGTCATCGTTCTTCTCATTCGATGGCAACTCCTACTGCTGCGGGTGTTTGCATAAGTTTTATTTTTTTTGGATTTTTTTTTGCAGCTAAAGCTTCTCTTATAAATATTGACTTGCCGTCAGTAACTTTTGTTTTAGGGCTTTTGATTCTTACAGTTGTTGGATTTATTGATGACAAAAAAGAGTTGAATTATAAAACAAGGCTTTTCAGTCATATTTTTGCTGTGGGATTAGTTTTGACGCAGCAAGATTTAAGTGCGGTTGAATATTTATGTTGGTTTTTTATAGGTGTAGGCCTGATAAATGCCTGCAATTTTTTAGATGGGCTAAATGGCTTACTTGCAAGTCAGTGGTTACTTACTGTTGGTTTTCTGTTAAGTGCCTTTGCTCCCACCAATAGTATTTTTTGGATTTTGTGGGTTTCTACGTTAGTTTATTTATTTTTTAACTTTCCAAAAGCACGGGTCTTTATTGGAGATACAGGCAGCACAATTTTAGGTTTTTCTTATTTTGCTATTATTTTTAACTTGGCTCCTGTCCAACATGAATTTCCAAGCATTTTGATTCCTCATGATAGTTTCGTTATGTTTGCATTATTCCCTCTTGGTTTTGCTTGGGGTGATGTGGCATTTACAATTGTGCGCAGGTTCGTTGATAAGCGGTCTATTACCTCATCATTCGGGGACTATGGTTTTCATCATCAAGCTAAATTTTTTAATAGTCATGCGCTTGTTACTCTTACTTATTTGACTCTCAACAGTTTGTTGACTTGTGTGGCGACTTATTTATTTTTTGATCATTCTAGCATAATGCTAATGTGTTCCCTGTACGCAGTGGCACAACTTATTCACTGGATGTTTATTCAGTATTTATCAACAAAAATTCCTGCTTAATTTCTTCACGCTGGTTTGCTAGTATTTGTGTGAAATTCGGCATAAGATTAAACCACATAATTAAGTTTATTGAAGATGAATTCTTTTCAGCTTGGATGCCTATGTTTAGGCGCTCCACTTTTAGGAGCACTGTTTGGTTATATCAGGGCATATAATAATCATCAAACAGGGCACTGGATTTGTGTAGCTACGATCTTTATTAGTTTCTTTGCAGGCTGCTGTCTTTTTTATCAGATAGCTGACACTCAATTTTCTGAGTTAGTTCATCTTTTTACGTGGATCAAGTCTGAAACCGTTCGTATAGATTGGGGTTTTCTTTTTGATCCATTAAGTACGTTAATGATATTAATAGTGACGTTTATTTCGCTGCTTGTGCATGTGTATTCAGTAGAATATATGCGAGATGATCCTGATAAATTATGCTTTTTTGGCCACTTAAACTTATTCACTTTTATGATGATTTTACTTGTTTCAGCGCCCAACATGCTTCAACTATTTTGTGGATGGGAAGGTGTGGGGTTGGCTTCATATTTATTAATTGGATATTGGCATGAAAGGCCTTCTGCTACAGCCGCATCGATAAAAGCTTTTATTATGAATAGAATTGGCGATATCGGTATCGTGCTAGCTTTGGGCGCTATATTTACTTTTTTTCACACACTCGATTTTGAAGAATTTTTTTCGTTGTTAAAAGAAACAGAATCATTACCTAGCTTGCAATGGCTCAATACCATTGGGCTATTATTACTTTTGGGAGCTATGGGTAAATCTGGTCAGTTTGGGTTGCACACATGGTTACCTGATGCAATGGAAGCGCCTACGCCTGTTTCTGCTTTACTTCATGCCGCTACAATGGTGACAGCTGGTGTATTTCTTATCATTCGATTTAGTCCGTTGTTTGAATTAGCACCATTTGCAAAAGAAGTAATGATGCTTATTGGTTTGATAACTGCCCTATTTGCCGGCACTGTTGCCTTAGCACAGACAGACATAAAAAAAATTATTGCTTATTCCACTTGCAGCCAGCTAGGCATGATGTTCATGGCCTGTGCAGCAGGAGCATATTCAGTTGCCTTTTTCCATTTGTTCACGCATGCTTTTTTCAAAGCGCTACTATTTCTTTGTGCAGGCACTGTTATTCATGCAATGTCTCATGAACAAAATATTTTGAAAATGGGAGGGCTAAAATCGTACCTTCCAGCTAGTTATTACACAATGATAATTGGTACACTTGCGCTTACAGGATTTCCTTTTTTTGCAGGTTATTATTCAAAAGATTTAATATTTGAATCTGTTTATATATCCTCCATTCCTTTTGCGCATGCGTATTACTGTTTGTGCTTGTTGCTGACATTGATCACAGGACTATATTCATGGCGACTTTTGTTTTTAGTGTTTTATGGCAAACCAAATGCTAATGAACACGTTATTGCGCACATCCATAAAACAGAAAAAGGTATGCAATATCCTGTTAATGTATTGGCTTTTGGCTCAATTATTATGGGGTATGTAGGGTTTAAATTACTTATTGATCAATCATTTGGATTTTCTTGGAACGAAAGTATTTCTGCTTACCCTTCAGCACATACTTCCTTTTGGGTGGGATTACTCCCGCTTGCTTTTGCAGTATTGGCCCTTTTTTCTTGTTATTATATTTATATTAAAAAGCCTTTGGTTTCATCACTAATTGAGCAAAAATTTCCAAAAATTTTCCAATTTTTCAAATGCAAATGGTACATTGATGAGTTTTATGAGAAGAAAATTGGTGCTCATTTTACAAAATTTGGTAGTTATTTATATAAATCAGGAGACAGGGGGGCGATTGATAAACTTGGACCTGATGGAATTGCTAATTTAACCCTAAAATTAGGCGAGTATATGCAAAAGCCACAAACCGGCTATTTGTTCCACTATGGATTTATTGCTATTTTAGGAATCGTCTTAATACTAGCGATGTATCTCTTTATGCAGTCATACCCTCAATTTTCAAAAGAACTATCTTTGGCTATGGGGCGCTTGTGAATATACCAATTTTGTCATTGATGATTCTTTTGCCTTTTTTGGCAGGGTTCGTTTGTACTTTAGTGCGTAAAGAAAACAGCGAAAATGCAAAACGAATTGCAGGATTTGTTAGTTGCATCAATTCAATTTTGGCCGGTGGATTATGGTTTTATTTTGATTCATATAATCCTGGTTTTCAATTTAGCGAAAAGTATCTTTGGATCAAAAGCACAGGTATTGATTTTGAATTAGGTATCGATGGCATATCTCTATTTTTTGTAATTTTATCGGTTTGGTTATCAACCTTAATGATTTTTGGCACGTGGTATTCTGTAAAAGATCGTCTTCGCGAATACACTATTTCGTGCCTTGCGTTACAGGCCTTTATGGTGGGCAGCTTTGCCGCAACTAATCTGTTTGTCTTCTATATATTTTTTGAGGCAGTCCTTATTCCTATGTTTTTAATTATAGGCATTTGGGGTGGAGAAAATAGAATTTACGCAACAATAAAATTCTTCCTCTACACGTTATTTGGCTCAGTATTTATGCTGCTAGCTATCTTAAAACTTTACACAGAAGCGCAAACTCTAAGCTTTATTGAACTACAAGATTTTCATATTAGTCCACACCTTCAAACACTTCTTTTCCTTGGTTTTATGGTTTCCTTTGCTATTAAAATTCCCATGTGGCCAGTACACACATGGTTGCCAGATGCGCACGTTGAAGCGCCAGCAGGAGGATCCGTTTTGTTAGCAGGAGTACTCTTAAAAATGGGAGGCTACGGTATGATACGTTTTTGCCTTACGCTTTTTCCGGACGCAAGCACTTTATTTGCTCCATACATATCAGTACTTAGCGTAATAGCAATTGTTTGGGCGTCGTTAATTGCACTTGCACAAACAGATATTAAAAAGCTTATTGCATACTCTTCAATTGCACATATGGGCATTGTAACGCTTGGTATTTTTGCTTTTAAACCCAACGCATTGATAGGATCTATTATACAAATGATAAGCCACGGCCTTGTTTCGTCAGCATTATTTTTTGGAATAGGCATGTTATACGATCGTTTCCATACGCGTGATATTAACCTTTACGGTGGGTTGATAAAAATAATGCCTGGTTTCAGCATTATGTTTATTATTTTTTCATTTGCTTCTATTGGGTTGCCATTTACATCCGGATTCGTGGGAGAAATTTTAGTCTTAATTGATAGCTTTTCCGTTCGTCCTTTTATTACTGCATTTGCTTGCTCTGGTATGGTTTTGGGTGCTGTATATATGCTTAACTTAGTAAACAAAGTATTTTATGGAAAACTATCAGCTAAGCTAGGTCTTGATTCTAGATTAGACATTAATGACTATAAGTTACACTTACGCTTAAGGCCATTTGAAAGTGCTGTTTTAGTAGTTTTGACTATAAGCATTATTACGCTTGGAATCTGTACAAAGCCAATCATGACGCCTATTCGAAGAACTGTATCGCAATACTACACAAGTCACACGAACGTAAAACCAATTCAAGTAGATAATAAGATTAGGCTGCAATATGCTAGGTAATATTTTAAAATCAATTCCTGCCATCCCCGAATTTATACTTTCTATTAGCGCCTTAATATCTTTAGTGATTGGTGCATTCAAACAAAAGAAGATCGAGCGTTTAATAATTGGAACCATTATTCTTGGATTAGTTTTTTTATGTTTTTTACTTTTACTTTCTGATAAATCGGAACAGTTTTTTTGGAATGGTTTATTTATACATATGCCGTTTGGTGTTTGCGCAAAAATTATTTTATACAGCCTATCTGCCATCGCACTTTTTTGTTTGTTTTCATTTTTAAACGCATACAATATTAAGCAATTTGAATGGTTGATCATTGCTACTTTTTCAGTAATTGGTGGTTCAGTAGCTCTTTCTTCTAATCACTTTCTTACTTTTTTTATCGGGCTAGAAATGAGCCATTTAAGTCAGTACTTATTAGTGGCAGCAGATAGGGACAATCAACAAGGCAGTGAAGCCGCTGTTAAATTTTTTACAATAGGCGCCATAAGCACAGGATTGATGCTTTTTGGCATGAGTTTAATTTATGGGTTCACAGGCACTAGTTTTTTTAACACGCTCTTTTATTTTTTCGGCACATACGTAAATGACTTTGAGCATGCCGGAGCAATAGTCGGCATGTTATTTGTGTTAATAGGATTGTGTTTTAAGCTTCCTGTTGCTCCTTTTCATACGTGGGCACCAGATGTTTATCAAGCAGCACCGCTACCAATTGTTTTGTTTATTGTAACCATCCCCAAAATTATTACTGTGTTCAGCTTGCTTCACCTGCTTACGTACCCCTTTCACGGGATTTTTACCTATTGGAGATACTTATTTGTTGGAATTTCTATTTTATCAATGATTTGGGGGTCATTGGCCGCGTTGCGTCAGCAAAATTTAAGAAGAATGTTCGCCTATGGCTCAGTAAGTGATATGGGATTTCTGCTTATGGGGCCAGCAATGGGCGGAGAATTCGGGCTAAGTTCTGCAATTATTTACATTATTTTCTATTCTCTGAATATGTTAGGAATGTTTTCCTTACTTATTATATTTGAAAAGAGCTTTAAACCTATTAATGACATTAAAGATCTTAGTGGCATTATGCAAAGCTCTCCCATGCTAGGAAGTCTTTTCTGTTTGTTTATTTTGTCATTTGCTGGTATTCCACCGATGCCAGGTTTCTTTGCAAAAATTTATGTTTTAGAAAGCGTCATTACAAGATCTGCTTACTTCATGGGCGTGGTCGCGATCCTTACTACAGTTATTAGTGCAGCATATTATTTAAACGTTTTAAGATTCTTCGTTCTTAGTCAGTCTGCGTTAAAAATCAACAGAATATATTCTTTGCGAAAATATATTGTGAAAACGCTAGTTGTTTTTGTATTCATTATTTTATGTGGGATGGTTATTTTCCCCTTTAGACTACTAGAGCTCGCTCGTTCTATGGCTGTGTCTATTCTTTTCCAATAATTATATTGAAGAAGAAATATTTTGTAATTTCGATGAAATCAGCTCGTATAATTTTTCGGGCTCTTCAAATTCTAAACTGACATTAAAAGAAAAGACCTTCTTTTTAAAGCGTTCAGGCAAACGCAAAAAGTCTTTGGCAGTAGTGATCAAATCAATTTTTCTACGTTCAGATATTTTTAGCAAACGTTCAAGCTCGGGAATTGTGTAGGGGTGATGATCAGGGAATGGAATAAATCGTTTTACATCAAATCCATAATCTTGCAATGTGCGATTGAATTTTTCAGGATATCCAAGCCCTGCGAAAGCAATTACGGGTCTTGAATTTACTTCATCGATGGCAGTCATATGAGCACGTGTTGCTTGCGGAATTCCTTTTGGCAATGGTTCTTTGCCGATTGCAATTGTTAAGCTAGCTTTACGAACACCCCGTTGAGGTGATTCACGCAATGGTCCAGCCGGAAATACGCGACCATTTCCAAATCCTTGCAGTGTATCAACCACTAGTAAGCTCAGGTCCTTATGCAAACTATTATTTTGCAGTCCATCATCCATAATAATGATACTGGCCCCATGACTAATTGCAAGTTTTGCAGAAAGCACTCTATCTGGCCCCGCCCAAGTAGGAGCTTTTTCTGCCAAAAGTAGTGCTTCATCCCCAACTTGCAAATAAGTATGTCTCTTGGGATTAACCTGAATTGAATCTTTGATAACTGCTCCATACCCACTGCTTAAAATATGTGGTGAGTGTTTCATTTTTTTTAGCATATCAACCAAAGCTAGAACTGTAGGGGTTTTTCCTGCTCCGCCCATTACCAAATTTCCTACGCAAATAACTGGAACAGCAATTTTTTGAGGTTTTATGCGTTTGCTATACCATAAACTTATGTACTCATACATCCATGCAACTGGCTGTAAAGCACGACTTAACATATTGTTTTGTTGCCAAAATTTAGGAGCCAGAAAAAACATTTTTCACACTTAACTTTTATGAAATGTAAACGGAAAACAAATAGCACTTATTAGTATGGTATCACATCCTAATAAAATCAGCAGACTATTTCCGTTTGTTGTGTTAAAAAAATCTACCAAAAATATAAAGGGGCAAATTAGCAAAGGAAGCCACCCTAATAGTAAGTTCAACGGGCTAGAATTGGGCACAAAGGCTAATATGCAGGAAATGCAAATACTTAGGACCCACCATTGAGAAAAAATAAGTAATGACTGAACGACTTCAGTTTCAGAAATTAAAAGCACTATCGACATCGGCAAAAGAGTGCCAACCAAAACGCTAACAGATTTTGCCCATGCATAAGCAATCGGTGATAATCCGTTGTAGCGACAATGGTCAAAAAAACCATCGAAGCTATCTTCAGTGAATGTATTGAACTGCTGATATACCGCAAGAATCGACCCGGTTGTCAACAAAGTTATAGGAGCAAGAGTGAAGCCCAAAATGTAATGAATAATAATGAGCCACAAAAAAAGAAGCGGAGCTATAAAAACCTGTTGGCGATGAGCCAATATTGAGATTTTACACGCTCCGCTAAAAGTCATGACTTATTGCGTGACTTTTCAAATTTTTTACGTTCATTTGGATCTAAAATTGCTTTACGGATACGAATTGACTTCGGTGTCACTTCAACGCGTTCGTCTTCTTCAATATACGTAATAGCTTGCTCGAGTGTCATAACCTTAGGAGGAGTCAAACGAATTGCTTCATCTTTTCCTGAAGCACGTACGTTGGTAAGTTGTTTTGCACGTAAAGGGTTAATTTCAAGGTCATTGTCACGGTTGTTTTCACCAATAATCATGCCTTCATAAACCTTTGTGCCATGTTCAACAAACATGATGCCGCGATCTTCAAGTTTCCATAGTGCATATCCAACTGCTTCGCCAGTTCCATTTGAAATAAGCACGCCATTGGCGCGTCCTTCAATAGCGCCTTTAAATGGAGCGTAGTCATGGAATAAACGGTTCATGACACCTGTTCCACGAGTAATTGTAAGGAACTGCCCATGAAACCCAATAAGTCCACGAGAAGGTCCATGGAAAACAATTCTGGTTTTTCCGCCACCTGATGGGAACATGTCTTTCATTTCTGCTTTACGCAAGCTTAACGATTCAACAACTGTACCAACATATTCTTCATCAACATCTATAACAATTTCTTCAATTGGTTCAAGTCTTTGGTTTGTTGCTTCATCAGTTTTGTATAAAACGCGTGGGCGGCTGATTGATAGCTCAAATCCTTCACGTCGCATTGTTTCAATTAACACACCGAGCTGAAGCTCTCCTCGGCCTGCTACTTCAAAAGCATCTCTGTCAGTAGCTTCAGTAATCCGAATAGCTACGTTTCCTTCAGATTCACGTAGTAAGCGTTCACGAAGTACACGAGATGTAAGTTTTGTGCCTTCTTGCCCTGCTAAAGGAGAATCATTAATTGAAAAGGTCATTGCCAAAGTTGGTGGATCAATAGGTTGAGCTTTGATTGGTTGCGTTACATCCATAGCGCAGATAGTATCTGCTACAGTGCTTTTTTCAAGGCCAGCAATAGCAATAATATCACCAGCTTGTGCTTCATCAACAGCTATACGTTCAAGGCCACGGAAACTCAAAAGTTTCGCAATGCGTCCCTGTTCAACTTGTTCTCCACTTTGACCTAATACTCGAATAGGAGTGTTTACTTTAATGCTTCCTGTTTCAACACGGCCCGTTAAAATGCGTCCCAAATAAGGATCGTATTCTAGCGTTGTTACCAACATAGAAAATGGTCCTTCTGCTTTTTGCTTAGGTGCAGGAACATGCTTTGTAATAACTTCAAACATAGGAATTAACGTTTCTTGTGGCTCCCCTAGTTCATGTACTGCCCAGCCATTTCTGCCCGATGCATATAAAATTGGAAAGTCTAATTGTTCGTCAGATGCGTCCATAGCAACGAACAAATCAAAAATTTCGTTAAGCACTTCTTCCGGGCGAGCGTCTTGTCTGTCAATTTTGTTAATGACAACAATTGGACGCAAACCTAATTTTAGAGCTTTACCAAGCACGAATTTTGTTTGTGGAAGTGGGCCTTCAGCAGCGTCTACCAGAATCACAACCCCGTCAACCATGCTTAAAATACGTTCAACTTCACCACCAAAGTCAGCGTGACCTGGCGTGTCGACAATATTAATACGATAATCATTCCAGCTTAAGGATGTGCATTTTGCCAAAATTGTAATGCCGCGTTCGCGTTCAAGATCATTACTATCCATGGCGCGTTCTGCCACATGTTGATTTGTACGAAATGTTCCACTTTGTTTTAACAGATTATCAACTAGGGTTGTTTTCCCATGGTCAACGTGAGCAATAATAGCAATGTTACGAAGTTGCATTTTTTCTTTTTTCTATTTGTTTCAAAGTCGAATTATATATTGTTTAGAAGAAAAAAACAAAGAAAAACTAGCGAGTTATCGAATTGGACTATTTTATTGAGGAGGTTCGTTTATACCAGATATATCAGAATACGTTTTGCCTTGTTCAGTGTAGAAAATTATTTAAGATTATTTTTTGATTTCTGAGTCAAGCAGATATGCAAAGATTCTTATTTTCCCCAAGGTTTTACTGGTGAGGTTGATATTTGCAAAAAACACATTAAATTAATTAACTATTATTTAATTTTTTATAAATAAATAATTAATTCTATTATGAGATACATAATTGTATTAATCCTTTTTATTTGGTAATTATTATGAAATTTTCACTTTTAGTTTTTTTTACATTTTTTGTTGCCATTGCATATGGAGCAGAAGCCAGTCGAGCTGGTGATTTAGAGCTAGGAGGGGCTGCAACCCCATTACTAGCAGGAGCATCGGCTACTGTACAGCGCACGCATCGCCTTCTTGAAGCTGATTACGAACGTAATGTTGGAGATTTAATTCAATCTCGTTGGTTTTTTAGAAAAGCTGCTAACTTTTCTGAAGGCTTAGGTAATACTCTTTTATATATTGGGTCAGGAGCTGCATCAGTTGCTGCTGGCATAAAGCTTATTGGGTCAGAAGATCTTTCCAATATATTTCTCTTCGCAAGTACGGCATGCTTTGCTGCACATATAACACTTATAGGGATTGCTAAATGTAGTGCTCGAGAGGAAGGAGAACGTGAAAATCAGCTATCAACTTTGGCTCAACAAGTGAAATTTAGTATTGTGCCTCTAAACCCTCAAATAACAGACGATAGTGCACATTGAATACCGTTGGATTATTGTATCGTTATAACCAATTCATATTTGGTAAATAAAAATTTAAGCATTATTAACAAATATTTAATTTTAATATGCAAATATATAATTACCTTTAATTAACATTTGGTTCTTATATGAAGGCAAAATTTATTCTTTTACTGCTGATTACAACCATTTTCAATTATGCGATTGGAGCTGATACTACTGATGGTATTTTGTTGGGGGTTGACGATGATATAGAGGCGGCAATAGGTAGGCCACGTGCACCATCAAGTCTTAATACTGAGGGAGTAGATACAATTAGATCTAATGATTCTAGTGTGATAGCGCACAGAACTGGAATACGAGAGCAAGTAGTAACAGATGTTCACAATTTACTTAGCGCCGATTATGGAAGAAATGTGAGCGACATTCTTAATATGCGCTGGTTTTTTCGAAAAGTAGCTAACTGTAGTGAGGCTCTTGGCAATGTGCTTTTATATGTTGGATCTGGTGGATCAGCAATGGCATCAGGCGTAAAACTTGTTGAGGGTTCAGATAACCTTATGAATATTCTTTTGTTTGGGAGTACAGCATGTTTTGCTGTGCATATAACTTTTATTGGCATTGCTAAGTGCAGTGCTAGAGAAGCAGAAGAAAGGGAGCATCATCTTGCAAACTTAGCTAACGAAGTGGGATTCAAAGTTGTTCCTTTGATCCCTTCTATAGAGGATGATGCTAATCCTGTTCATTGAATGGTTTAGCGTAGTTGAGCTCCGATTTTTACTGCGGCATGAACGATAGATTCATGAATTTGAGTGAGGGATTCTTCATCCAAAGTTTTTTGTGTTGGTTGCAGCATTACAGAGACCGCTAGAGATTTTTTACCTTGTTCCACATGTTGGCCCTGATAATAATCAAAAACATCAACTTGAACGATAAGATCGTGAGCTTTTTCAACGGCTTTAACAAGTTTTTGAGCTGGAATTGATGCGTCCAGCACAAATGCAAAATCACGACGAACAGGCATAAGGTCCGTCAACGTTGCTTGAATTTTTTTTGTTTTTACAGCGTGCATAGAATCAAGAAAAATTTCAAACCCAACACAGTTTAAACCTTCAGTAATTTGAGGGTGTAATTCACCAAAGTAAGCAAGAACACGGTTACCTTGTTTAAACAAACCCTTACGTCCGGGGTGATAATAAGAGGGAGCATCATCACTTAGTTGAGCGGATGATTCTGATATTCCTAATGTTTTTAGTATGCTTAAAGTATCAGCTTTTGCATCGAAGACATCAGCACTTCTTATAGGGGACAACCAGTGACGATCGTGAATATCGCCAAAGCGTAGTCCTGTAATGCACATGGCTTGTTTATTTGGAAAATTTTCTCCGTAGACTGAACCTACTTCAAAAATAGAACCATTTGGGCGTGCATTTGATGTGTTAGTTTTTGCCACTTTCAGCAATAAAGCTAATGCAGAAGGACGCATGGTAGACAAATCTTCGCTGATAGGATTCGCTAAAAGTACTAAATTTTCAGGTACATCTGTAAATTGTTTTGCTGTTCTATTGTCAGTGAAAGACCAGTTGATGGTTTCTAAAAATCCACGATTGCTTAAATGCTTACGAGCAATTTCTTCACGAGAAATAATATTTTGCACAGGCTTTAAAGGCAGCGATTGCGCAATGATTTCGCTATACCCTTTTAGTCGTGCAATTTCTTCAATAAGATCTTCTGGAATTGTTAAGTCATGACGCCAAGAAGGTGGGGTGACTTTTAATGTTGGGCCTTGTTCTACTGTGCATCCCAAACGTTGTAAAATATTTACAGTTTCATTGGGTTCAATCGCAAGGCCAAGTCGTTGTTCTGCCTGCTTATGATCAAGAGTAATGGCTGCGTGAGTTTTTAATTGATTACCAATCAATAACGCTGTAGCCGGAGTGCCGCCACAGTGTTCGACAATCATGGCGGTTGCCATATCAAGAAAAGATTTAACAACAGCAGTATCGACTCCGCGTTCTAAGCGCATCCGTGAATCTGAAACTAAATTGAGGCGTTGCCCAGTTGTTGCAATAGAAATAGGGTCAAAGATAGCAGCTTCAAGTAAAATATTGGTGGTGTTTTCATCCACAGCTGTTTCGCTTCCCCCCATAATTCCTCCAATCGCCTCAACGCCGCGATCATCAGCAACAACGACCATTCCATCCTTTAAATGGTATTCTTGACCGTTTAGAGCTTTAAGCATTTCACCGTCTTTAGCTTCACGCACAACCAAATGGCCTTGTACTTTGTCAGCATCAAACACGTGCATTGGGCGTCCGAGCCCTAGACAAAAATAATTTGTGATATCAACCAATGCACTAATAGGCTTTTGCCCGGCACTTGTTAATAAATCTTGCAACCAAGCAGGAGAGGCGGCATTTTTAACCCCACCAATACGGCAAAGACCAAACTGAAAACATAAAGAGGTGGCAAGAGAAACAGCTGGTGTTTCACCCTGCCTTGCTATTGTTGGCAAATCTAGCGATTTTAAAATTCCAAACCCAGCGGCACTTAAATCACGAGCAATGCCGTATATGCCAAAACAATCGCCACGATTTGGTGTGATTGAAACATCATAAACTGCGTCGCAAGTTAGTATGTCTGTTAGTGGGGTGCCTGGTTTATAATCAAGACCCAAATCCATAATGCCGTCTGAATCTTCACCTAATAATAATTCTTTTGATGAACAAAGCATGCCACAACTTTCTACGTCGCGAATGGTTCCTTTTTTAAGTGCTTCACCAGTTATGGGAATGACTGTGCCAACTGATGCAAAGGCAACACCCATGTTTGCTTTTACGTTTGGTGCCCCGCAAACAACTTGAATTAGTTGACCTGTTCCTGCATCGACTTTACATAAAGATAGTCGGTCAGCATTGGGGTGCTTTTCGCGTTCAACAACGCGCGCATAAACAAAACCTTTTAAGCTAGCGCTTGGATCATCAACAGATTCAACTTCAAGCCCAAGTTCAACAAGTTTTGTAGCGACATCATCAGGTGTTGCATCTGTTTCTAAATATTTTTTTAGCCATTGATTTGAAAATTTCATGACTGTGCTCCAAATCCATAAAGATCAAGCCAACGGGTATCTCCGTCGTAGAAAGACCTTATATCATCAATACCGTATTTCAGCATAGCGAATCGCTCTACGCCCATTCCAAATGCAAATCCTTGAAATTGGTCAGGATCAATACCGCAATTTCTTAAAACTTCTGGATGAATCATTCCGCAGCCTAAAACTTCAAGCCATTTATCATTTTTCCAAGAAATATCAACTTCTGCTGAAGGTTCTGTAAAAGGAAAAAAACTAGGGCGAAAACGCAAATTCATATTGGGGTTTTCAAAAAACCATCGGCAAAAATCGATCAATGCACCTTTTAGATGGGCAAAGTTAATACCTTCTTCAATGACCACACCTTCGATTTGGTGAAACATTGGTGTGTGTGTTGCGTCTAGATCGTCACTTCTAAAAACTCTACCAGGAGCCAAGAAACGAATCGGTGGTTTGTGATTGCGCAATGTACGAATTTGTACTGGTGATGTTTGGGTGCGCAAAATATCATTTGAGCCACTTACATAAAAGGTATCTTGGCTTTGGCGGGCAGGGTGATGTGCAGGAATGTTTAGGGCATCAAAATTTAGCTCTTGTGTTTCAATATGTGGCCCATCAAAAACTTGAAAGCCAAGCTGAGCAAAATACTGAGTAATGTCTTGAATAGCTTTTGAAATAGGGTGGATTTTTCCAACTGATTCGGGTCTTGAAGGCAACGAAATATCAATTTTTTCATTTGCTAAACGTAGCTCAAGCGCCTGAGTCTCAAGGATGATTTTTTTTTCTTCAATGGCTAAAGCAATTTGGTCTTTCAGCGCATTAATTTCTGCACCTTTAGCTTTACGTTCTTCCGGAGCTAAAGCGCCTAGAGTTTTAAGCTGTTGGGTAACTAAGCCACTTTTACCTAAAAGATTAACTCTTAAATCGTCAAGAGTTGTTAAATCCTGTGAAGATTGTATCTGTTGCAGCCATTGCTGTTGCATAATCTTATATTCCTTTTTCCCAAGCACCCTTTAGGGTCTGCTTCCATAGTACAATTTCATTGCCTGATTCTTGATATTTTTCCATTCGTTCTTTGGCGTTTTGAACACTTGGCAAATCATTTCCGTCGTAAATATCTAAGATGCGTTCATAAAATTTATCTGTAGCATATTCTTGAGTAGTGATCACTAAAACTGTTGCATCAATAGGGTTATCACTGCCAGTGGTTAGCCAAATGGGTTGATGCACATGAAACTGTGCTGGGTCAGCATTCGAACCGTGAGGTAAAAACCCAAGAGTGGTATAGGTCCACATAGCGCTATCAATTGATTTCAAACGCTCTGGACTTTCTATACGAATAACGGCCTTAAGCCCGCCTTCGTAAACCTTCTCCAGAATTTTAGGCAAAGTTTTTTCTAAAGAAGTAACCATAAGTTCATAAAAAGTTACTTGCACTACTTATGCCTCATGACGCTAACAGAACTTCTACGGTATTATTGCTAACTTGGGCAATGCCATTTTGAATGGTGAATGTTTCGGTGCCGTTCGTTAATTTTACCTGAATTTCTCCTTCGCTTAAGACAACTGACATAGAAGCATGATGAGGACGTATCCCCACCTTTCCATAAAGTCCTGGCAAGTTAATTTCAAGCGCGGCATCTGTGAATAAAACTTTATCAATGGTGCGTATGGTTACGTTCATGACATAACAATCTTTGGGCCAAGATCTTGACCACCTAAAATGTGAATATGAAAATGCGGAACATCTTGACGACCATCTGTGCCAGTATTTGTAATAAGGCGATATCCTTTTTGTGCTACATTTAATGCATCAATAGTTGTATTAACGCCCTTCCAAAACCCAACAATTTCGTCAGTGGATGCGCGTGTTGTAAAATCATGAGCATTTTTATAATGCCCCGTTGGTATTACCAATGCATGCACGGCTGCTTTCGGTGCAATGTCATGAAAGCTTAAGAAATATTGATTTTCTGCTATTTTTTTGCAGGGAATTTCGCTGCGAAGAATTTTTGCAAAAATGTTGTTTTGATCGTACATTAGCCACCTTATCCTTAACAGCTAAGCTAGCATTGTCTGGCAGTTGAGACAATATCCTAGCTTCGTTGAACGTGCTAGAATTCTGCTATTCACAATTCACTGAATCATGATTATGCAAAAAATTACAATAACATTACCAGAAATTAAGCTGGTAGGCATTACAACCAGAACGAATCTGGCATCAGAAATGAATTTAGCGACAGCTAAAATTGCAGCTACGGTTCAAAAATATTTTCATGGCGGCCTGTCTGAAAAAATTAAAAACCGTAAAAATTCAAATGTGACCTATTGCGTTTATACAGATTATGAAAGTGATTTTACAGGAAGTTATACATACTTCATTGGTGAGGAAATTGATTCATTTGACGACTTGCCAGAGGGTTTTGAAACGCTTGTTATACCAATTCAAAACTATGCGAAGTTTACAACAGACTCCGGTCCTATGCCCGCAGTGTGTATTGGGGCTTGGCAAAAAATATGGACGATGACACCAGCTGAATTTGGTAATGAACGTGCATACATTGCTGATTTTGAAGTCTATGATGAGCGCGCCCTTGATCACCAAAATGTTGTTTTGGATATTTACATTGGTTTACGCAGTTAAGGTACTATTATGATTAACAGCGATCACTTGGAAAATTTTGAAATCTATTTTCCCCAAATGCAAGTTGATCGTTCAGCTATGCAAAAAGGAGAGTATGTACCGATACATACTCATGATGGGCATTTTGGATTTTTGTATATACTTTCGGGTAGTGTGCTGATTGAAACTTACGCATCACAACAAGTGGATGATAAGTTTTATTTGGAATTGCAGCATGCCAAAATATACGGCACTCATGATTATGCGTTTGTTACTAAAAAAGATAACGTACATTCTATTAAAGCCTTGGAAGATACGTTAATTTTGGATGTTTTTTCAGTACAACAAAATTCGGAAAATGTTCAGAAATTCCTCAGGGTGGTGGAGACCAAAGGGAATGTTTTAGTGACTGTGCCGATAACGGTTGAGGAAGCAGAAGTCTCGCCACGGCTTTTAACGGTTGAAACACTGCACACCTCTATAACAGAATAAGCTTTAGGGCAATTTGAATGTTTTGAATGGGAAAATTGAAAGGGAATTTCTATGACAGTTATGAGCACACGACATGTTTACCCCTTAAGCTACAGTGGAAGCTTAATTTTATTAATAGTATTTGCTATTTGCTGGCCACCTCTTGGTGTGTTCTTATTTATAAAAAATGTCAGATTCCACAAAGATGATTCTGCATTTTACTTGCGTTACCGTGGTTCATGGTTTTGGGCAATTCTTTGGGCTATTTTGTTCTTCCCAATAGCGGTTATTATTATGGCAATCCGCGGAGCAGATGTTGTTGAAGAAATAAGGCACTAAATGCGGGTAATTCAATTCATTTTCGAGACGACAAAACCCTATAGGCTGTACCTTTTAGGAATGATTTTTATGATGGTTATTGTATCACTAGATATGAATGCCAAGCCATATATTATTAAGCTTCTAATCGATAGTGCAACGAATTCTTCAACAGCAAGTATTTGGACTCTTGTAGTAGTTTTTGCAATTTTTCAAATTCTTATGGCTTCGGCATGGTCATTTAGCGATTGGTTAATTGTAAGATTTTATGCCGATTTTCGGGTAAATATTGCTTCTTTGTTTGCTAAAAAGATATCACGTTATTCTTATACCTTTTTTCAAAATAATTTGAGCGGTAATATTGTTGCCAAGATCAATGATGCATTTAACCTTATACCGTTACTCATTTTTACAATTAATTATGAGATTATTCAGATTACGTTTATTACCTTAATAACTTTGTTTTTATTGACGAACGTCCACACTTTTTTTGCCTTAAGTTTGCTTTTGTGGATTGCTGCATTTTTTGGAATTATTTATTTTAGATTGCTCAAAATTATGCCATTAACAAAAAATTACGCTGAAGCTAAGTCAGAACTTTTTGGACATTTTTCTGATTATTTTTCCAACATAATGAATGTTAAATTATTTTCTAGATCTTCTTTTGAAATAAAAATTTTTAATAATGATTCCCAAAATTTTATAAAAAAAAATCAAGCACAAGGCTATTCCCTAATGAATCTTTACATTGTGCTAGGTACTATGACTTCGATCTACATTATTGGCTTTTTAATTTTTCTGATTCATCTACAAAACAAAAACATTGTAACGCCAGGAGATTTTGCTTTGGTGCTGATGCTTAATTTCAGAATATTTGACAAACTATTTAACTTTTCTCATATGCTGCGCGATTTTATTACAAACTGGGGAGCCGTTGATCAAGCCTTAAAAATACTTGAAGATGAGCCGGAAATTCAAGATGTTGAAAATGCATCTGAGCTGATTGTGCACAAAGGAAAAATCACTTTTGATAAAGTTAAGTTCAATTACAAAGGTGCTGAACCACTTTTTAATAATACAACTGTCACAATTGAACCAGGGCAAAAAATTGGATTGGTGGGGTATTCTGGCGGTGGAAAAACTACCTTTGTGAATTTGATTTTAAGACTTTATGACATTACTAATGGTCGTATTTCAATTGATGGGCAAGATATTAAACAAGTTACGCAAGATTCACTGCGTGCAAATATCGGAATGATTCCCCAGGATCCGTCACTATTTCACCGATCGTTAATGGAAAATATTCGGTACGGAAAAATTGATGCCAGTGATGAGGAAGTTATTGAAGCTTCTAAGCGTGCCCATGCACATGAATTCATTGAAAAATTATCAAATGGTTATGAATCATTGGTAGGTGAGCGAGGCGTTAAACTTTCCGGTGGTCAGCGCCAACGCATAGCAATTGCACGGGCGATTTTGAAAAATGCACCAATTTTGATTTTAGATGAAGCGACTTCTCAACTTGATTCGGTAACTGAAAGCTACATTCAAAAATCTTTACATGAATTAATGACAGGCAAAACAACCATTGTTATTGCTCACCGTCTATCAACCCTACTGCATATGGACCGTATTTTGGTATTTGATACTGGGAAAATTGTGGCAGACGGAACGCACGGAGAATTATTAGCTAAAAATAGTTTGTACAAAACTTTATGGAATGCTCAAGTTGGAGGATTCTTATCAGATAAGCATGAGGAAAATTTATGATGCATCCAGACCCTAATATCATATATCCAATCGAAGGTGTAACGCGGACGTGTTATCTTAAGAATATTATCACCAGTCCTCAAATTATTGTAGGTGATTATACTTACTACGATGATCCTATAGATATTTATAATTTCGAACGTAACGTTCTGTACCTTTTTGAATTTATGGGAGACAAACTCATTATTGGAAAATTCTGCCAAATAGCCACTGGTGTTCGGTTTATTATGAATGGAGGGAATCATGCTATGGATGGTGTTTCGGCATATCCATTTAAAGTAATGGGGAAATCTTGGGCTACTGCCCCTGTAAATGTTACAAGCAAAGGCGATACAGTTATCGGTAACGATGTATGGATAGGAAATGGCGTTACTTTCATGCAAGGTATTACCGTTGGCGATGGGGCAATTATTGGCACTAATAGCCTTGTGACAAAAAATGTTGAGCCGTACACAATTGTAGGAGGTAACCCTGCAAAACCAATTCGTAAAAGGTTTGACGAAGAAACAATACCTTTTCTTTTGCAATTAGCCTGGTGGAATTGGCCTATCGAAAAAATCACAGAGCATTTGAATGCAATAATAAATGGTGATTTTGAAACGCTAAAAGCTATTCATTACTAAATTTCAATATTTAATTTCGATTTTGTAAGAATGATCAGCAAAAATAGAGCTTACGCTTGTCTATTCACCTTTTGTTAACTATTTCTGCTTTCTAATAGAAGAAATAGGGGGCTGAAGTTTTATGAAATATCTATTTTTTCTGTTAATGATTTTTGCGTTACACCCCAAGAGTGATTCCAAAAAAAATAATGAAGTCTGTGGTTTAAAATGTCAGGCAAACAAAGCAACGGCAGAATTAAATAAAAAGCCTTTTGTACCCGCGGCAACAGTTGCACCAAGTGATTCAGCCTTACCTTTAAACCATTTAAAAGAGCTTAGTCTTTTGCAAAAATTGCAAAAAGTTTTAAAAGCAAAGGAAGATGTGACACTTCCTGAATTTGCACCTAATCGTCCTTTGCGTCCAAGTGATAAGGACGATAATATCCCAGCATTGCGCCAGATTTTACAGTCTTTAGGGTATTTGGAAAAAGCTACTGATTCACCATTTTTTGATACAGAATTGGAAACAGCTGTAAAAGCTTTTCAAGCAGGGCATTGCATAGAACCAGATGGAATTATTGGAGATGAAACCAAATCCAGAATTAACTGGAGTTATGAAAAACGCTTGAAAAAGATAGATGCTAGTATCGCGAAAATAAAAAATTTAGTGTTCACAGATCGCACTGTAATTGTGAACATACCAACCTATACACTGCATGCATTTGAAGATCAAAAACTCAAAATGTGTATGAAGATTATTGTTGGGAAGCCTAAGCGTCCTACGCCGCAGATGACAAGTTATATTAATGGTGTGGAGTATAACCCAGCGTGGGTGGTGCCAAATACAATTCTTTTCGAAGATAAGCTGCCCCAAATTCAAGAAGATAAAGAATTCTTTGAAAAGAATGATTTGCAAGTTTTTGATCATGATGAAAACGAGGTTGATCCTGGTACAGTTGATTGGAGTGAAGTAGATATTCACGATTTTCCTTATATTTTCAAGCAAAGGCCTGGCAAAAAAAATGCCCTTGGTTTGTTGAAATTTAATCTGCAAAATGATGAATTTATTTACATGCATGATACGCCGCAACGAGAATTGTTTAAAAAATATTCGCGTGCTTTATCATCGGGTTGTATTCGGTTAGAGAAAGCTGGAAAATTTGCAAGTTGGTTGTTAGAGCTTGAAAAAGATGAAGTAAAAATAGCTATTGAGACAGACGAGACAAAAACAGAAACATTAGAAACGCCAATAACTGTATATATAACGTACATACCAGTTTGGGTTGATGAGCATCAAGGTGATGGGAAAGTGCTATGGGGAGATGACCCTTATAGCCTCGAGCCAAAGCCATTCTATTAATCCCCAAAAGTGGCAAAGTCCAAAAATTCTAATACTGTTTTGTGAATCGTTTGGGCTCCATTGTTTTAAAAGAATTTGCAAAAATAAGAAGCCTATACCTACCGGAATAATGCCATTTATCTCAAAAAATATAAGCAGCGTGATATGTAGCAATAAATTGATGCATGTTAACCAGGTTTTAGGGGCATGGCGCATGACAATGGCTGTTGATTTTACATTGGCTTTTAAATCATCGGAAATATCGGCGAATGCATAAATGGTGTCGTAAAAAATTGTCCATAAAACCAAACTTGCGAATAAGCATAGAAGTTGCCAAGAAAACGTAAGCGCTGAAACGTGAGCAATCGCAATAAGCAACCCAATATTAAACGTGAACCCTAAAAATAGTTGAGGCCAAAAGGTGAAGCGCTTCATGAATGGATAAATGATCATAAGAATTGCCGCAACAACACTTATGCATTTGGCTGCTGGGCTTAAGAATATCCAGATACATACGCCAATGCTTAGTAGAAAGCTTAAGAAAATGTATGCTTTTGTTTTGGTAAGCAGGTTGGCTGCTAAAGGCCTTGATTTTGTACGTTCAACTTTTGCGTCTATGTCTTTATCAACCAAGTCATTAATAACACAACCAGCGCTGCGTAAGGCAACTGCGCCAATGAAAAATAGAATATAGTCAAAAAGACTACCATGGCTAATTGCAAGCCCACAAAAACATGGCCACAGTAGTAACCATATGCCAATGGGTCTATGTAGGCGCGCCAGGTGAATGTATGGTAGAAACTGTATAGGACTAAAAAATTTAAAATTATGACACGACTTTACCTTACCCAAACCTTGAATGCAGGGCAAATTATTGAGCTGACTAAGGATCAACGCCATTACTTAGAAAAGGTTTTACGCTTTGAGCGAGGTCAGCATTTTTTTGGATTTAATGAACAATGTGGTGAATGGAAAATTGTTTACGAAAAACCAAGTTATAAGTGCTTAGATCAAATGCGTCCTCCTGAAAAAACTCAGCCTTGTTGGTTGGCATTTTCTCCTATTAAAAATGATCCAATGAATTTTTTGATAGAAAAAGCAACGGAACTTGGGGTCACAGATCTGCAGCCAATAATGTGTGAACGAACTAATAGCCACCGCTTAAATATTGAACGTTTGATTAAAAATACGCAGGAAGCTTCGCAGCAATGTGAACGACTTGATGTGCCAAAAGTTCACGCGTCATTGGCTTTAAGGGAATTTTTAAATACGTTAACGAGTGATATTCACTGGTATGCAGCATTGGAACGATCTGATTCTGCTGATACTGTAATAGAATTTCCTGCTGGGTTTATTATTGGTCCAGAAGGCGGGTGGTCAGTCCAAGAACAGGGCATGTTAAAAAAATGCGCTCGTCCTATTTCTCTTGGAAAAAATATATTGCGGGCAGAAACTGCAGCTATAGTTTGTTTAAGTGCCGGAATATTTCAAAAAATATAGTTGGTAATTTTCACAAGATAGCTTCCGATTTTGTTGGTTTTTTGTTACTCTATATGTGTGTTGATTGCGGAGAAATGTGTGAAGAAGATTTTAAATTGCTTTATTTTTTTTGTTTTGGTTTTTTTAAATCCTTCGAATGCGCATGCTAATAACTTTGCATACATGATTGTTGATGGTCAGTCTGGAAAAGTTATGGCAAGTCACCGTGCTGATGAACTTCGCCCTCCGGCATCATTAACTAAAATCATGACTTTGTATTTAATTTTCGAAGCTATTCAAAATGGTAAAATAAACCTGACAACACGATTTTCAGTTTCTAAACGAGCAACGCAACAAGAGCCATGCAACTTATGGCTAAAGATGGGCTCAACAATCAGTGTAAAAGACATTATCTACGCGTTGGTTACTAGGTCAGCTAATGATATGTCGGTAACCATTGCCGAGGGTCTTTCAGGGAGTGTTGAAAAATTTTCTGAACTGATGAATCAAAAAGCAAAAGAATTAGGAATGACGCGCACAAAATTTTATAATCCCACAGGTCTACCTGATAGAAGACAAGTTACAACAGCTAAAGATATGATGACTTTGGCCAGGGCCCTTCACAAAAATTTCCCCAAAGAATACGCGTATTTTAAAACAAAAACCTTTAGTTTTAATGGCAAGCCTATACGTAACCATAACCGCATGTTGAATTCATTTACTGGGTGCGATGGCATTAAAACTGGATTTACTTTTGCATCTAGATTTAACATTAGTGTGTCCGCTCAGCGAATTGCCGCTGATGGAAAGCCAATTCGTGTTTTTGCTGTAGTGCTTGGCGGGCAGACGTCTGTTTCACGAGATAAAAAAACGGCAGAATTAATGGAAAAGGCATTCAAGAAACTTCATGCCACGCCCAGAATGCAAGAAGTTGTTGCAACACAAGATGATGTTGCTGAAGCAGATCAAATTGATCAACTAGTAGAGGAAACTGAAGTCGCAGAAGTAAACGAGCATATTCAGGAATTATCACAACCTGTACAGTCATTACCGAAAGCTAACAATAGAAGAAGTCGAAAAAATTCAAAAGCGAAACCTAAACCTAAACAAGTTAAGCCATCACCAGTAGTGAGACCAAGTCAAATTTCTGTTAGTTTGAGCGATCCTATAGAAGAAATTATTAAAAATCCTTTGAATGTTGATATTAATCGAGATCTTCCTGCTGGTTGGGTAAAAGCAAAACCAAACTTTAAATCATCATAATAAGTTTGCGCATTACGACAGCCTATAAATTAAATAAATATTAATATTCAATATGTAATATATAAATAACAAAATATATTTTGAGATCTGTATGAGAATGTTAATTTGCAACTGTATGGTTTTATTGTCGGTGTCGTTGTTACAGGCGGCTGATGTAGAAGGTGGTTTTTTAGCTGCGTTAATGGCTAGGGCTCAACCTCATGCTAATCCAGAGTCTCCAGAGCATAAAAATGGAGAAATTCTTGAACATGCAAATGTAGAAAATTCAGTAGTATCATTACCTTCTCAGGCTGAGGTTTTAGAGGGGCAAGTTGGTAATGCTGAGTTGAAACAGAAAGGTGATGCTATTTTAGGCAGCGCAAATGCACCTGACCCAGTGCGTGATGAACTGCATAAGCAAGAAACAGTGGAACATTTAAAAAAATATCCAGTTGTTTCAGGGCAAGGGCCAAACGAAGATGAATCCGAACTTGATTTAATGCTAGAAGCAAACCTAGACGGTGTAGGTGCTGTGCGTATGGCTAAACCTGCGGTGGAAAAAGCTGGTTAGGTTTAAGGAGCTTTCCCAAATATTAAGGATGCGTTTGTTCCGCCAAATCCAAACGAGTTTGACATAACATAATTGAGCTTCTTTTCTTGTGCTGTGTGTGGCACGAAATTAAGGTCACATCCTTCAGATGGCTCATCAAGGTTTAATGTGGGGGGCAATATTCCATTTTGCATCGCAAAAATGGAGAAAATTGATTCCACAGCGCCTGCTGCTCCTAACAGGTGACCAGTTGCAGACTTGGTTGATGATACTGCTAATTTGTAGCTGTGATCGCCAAATAGGCGCTTTATGGCTGTAACTTCAATGGGATCACCAACTGGTGTAGAGGTGCCATGAGCATTGATATAATCAATCTCTTCTGGTGCAAGGCCTGCATTTTTTAAGGCAGCGCGCATGGCACGGAAAGCACCGCCACCATCTTCAGCGGGAGATGTTATATGATGAGCGTCACCAGACATACCATAGCCAAGAACTTCCGCATAAATTTTAGCGCCACGCTTCTTCGCGTGTTCATATTCTTCTAGGACAACAATTCCTGAGCCTTCACCCATGACGAAACCATCACGGTTTCTATCCCAAGGGCGAGAAGCTTTAGTAGGATTGTCATTAAATGCTGTTGAAAGAGTACGAGAGGCGGCGAATCCAGCCATGCCAGCGCGACAAACGGCTGCTTCTGCCCCGCCTGCAACCATAACGTCTGCATCATCAAGCATAATCATGCGGGCTGCGTCACCAATAGAATGCGCACCTGTTGCACAGGCTGTGACAACAGCGTGATTTGGTCCTTGAAATCCATGACGAATGGAAACTTGGCCAGAAGCGAGGTTAATTAGGCTTGCTGGAATAAAGAAAGGGCTAACGCGTCGTGCACCTTGTTGGAGCAGCGTGACAGAAGTTTCATAAATCCACGGAAGGCCGCCGATTCCTGAGCCAATGGTTACGCCTGTGCGTTCTCTGCCTTCACTATCAGTAGGTTGCCATCCAGAATCTTTTACTGCTTCATCTGCAGCTGCTATAGCATACAAAATAAAACGGTCAATTTTGCGTTGTTCTTTAGGCTCTAAATAGTCAGAAGCATTAAAGAGCCCTGGTTGTATTGGTGCATCACTTGGTTGAAGTGGAAGCGACCCAGCAATTTTTGCTGAGAGATCCGACACATCAAAAGCATCAATCGAGCTAATGCCAGATTGACTAGAGATTAACTTTTCCCAAGTTAGTTGGGCACCATTTGCCAGTGGCGTAATGGCGCCAACACCAGTAACAACGACTCTTCTCATTGTATTTAATTAATTTTTTCCTGGAGATACACGATAGCTGAGCCAACTGTTGTTAGCTTTTGTGCAGCGTCATCGGGAATTTCGCATTTGAATTCTTCTTCGAACTTCATTACAAGTTCAACTTGATCAAGACTATCTGCGCCGAGATCGTCAACAAAATTTGCACCGTCAATAACTTTTGAGGCATCTACGCCAAGATGATCGACAACAATTTGTTTTACGCGTGCGGTAATATCAGACATGAAACCTTCACTGAGTTAATTTGTTAATTGTGGTTAAGATTTAGCCGTGTTTTTGAGAAAATACAAGAACAAAACGCATGGCATGTGTATAAATGAATATTTAATATGCTAAATACCTTTTAAAACTTCATTGCAACTGCGATTGGCTAGACATTAAATCTAAAATGGAAAATGTCCCCGTCATGCACAAGGTAGTCTCGTCCTTCTTGACGAAGCTTCCCTAAAGTTTTTGCGCCTTGTTCGCCCTGACACGTAACGTAGTCTTCGTATGCTATGGTTTCAGCGCAAATGAAGCCACGTTCAAAATCGGTGTGGATAGCACCTGCTGCCTGAGGGGCTTTGGCGCCTTTATGCACAGTCCATGCGCGTGCTTCTTTTGGACCGATGGTGAAAAATGTTAATAAGTCCAACAATCCATACCCAGCACGAATAACTTGACGTAGCCCAGTTTCTTTTAGTCCTAAGGACTGTAAAAATTCTTGTTGTTCTGCTTCGTCGTTGAGGCTGGAAACCTCAGCTTCTATTGCAGCAGAAATAATAACGGCAGAATCACCCCTGCTTTTGGCATATGCTATAACTTTTTCGGTAAAGCTATTACCTGTTGCAGCTTCTTCTTCTGACACATTACACACATACAAAATGGGTTTAGATGTAAGCAATTGTAGTTGTTCAAAGGTCTCTTTTTCTGTTTCAGCTATTTTAGCTGCTTTTGCAGGTTTGCCTTCTTGTAGCAGGGGCAATACCTTTTGAATTACCTCTAAAATTTCTTTTGCTTCTTTATCATTGCCACGGGCGCGTTTTTCTAAATTTGAAATACGCTTTTCTACTGACTCAAGATCAGCTAAAAGCAGTTCAGTTTCTATAGTGGTAAGGTCCCGAATAGGATCGACAAATCCATCTACGTGAGTGATGTCATCATCTTCAAAGCAGCGTAGTACATGCAAGATAGCATCAACACTTCTGATATGTCCTAAGAACTGGTTACCAAGTCCTTCACCTTTGCTAGCGCCACGTACTAGACCTGCAATATCAACAAATTCAAGTTGGGTTGGAATAATTTTTTGCGAACTAGCAAGCTTGGCCAAAATCTCTAGGCGATCATCGGGCACACCTACGCGTCCAACGTTAGGTTCAATAGTGCAAAACGGATAGTTTGCTGCTTGTGCAGCTGCAGTTGCTGTTAACGCATTAAATAAGGTTGATTTACCAACATTTGGTAGACCAACAATTCCACAATTAAATCCCATATTATTCTCAAGTCTATTTTTGTTCACTAATGTGGCGAATTTCGGGAAAAACAGCAAGGGTTTGTGGATTTTTCTATATTGCCTTTTTTACTAACCCCATAGACAAATTTTCTTGTGAAAGCTAATATTTGCCTGTGGTTCCCGTAGCTCAGCAGGATAGAGCGCAAGATTCCTAATCTTGAGGCCATGAGTTCGAATCTCGTCGGGAACGCCAGTTATATAAATGGTTATGGGGATTTCTAAATTATCAAAAATTCTTCGGGGTTACGCCGGGGTTACATTTTGAAGTAAATTAAGCCTCACTTTTTTGTAAACATTAAGTGTACATAAACTGTGTCTTTAATTTTTTTCACTTTCTCTGTGAAAAGGATTTGAAAAAACACAACTTGAAGAAATATGGAAAAGGTACAATACAAATATTTTTTCTGAGACCCCATAAAAAGGTCATTTTTGCCGTCCAGCCGTCCACCATATAGGAAAACTGCGGCTTTCAGACTTTTTTATCCGTCCACCTATCCGTCCACTTGGACACTTATCCGTCCAGCCGTCCAGTAAAAATCAAAAAATTGCAAAAGTGGACGGCAAATATCAAGGGATTAAAACATCTTGAGAAAAGAAATTCAGTGAGAGCATGTAAAGATTTAAAGACCGTTAAATGCTCTGCCACCATTAGCCCACATCCAAGCTGATAGACTAATGTGGTAATCATAGAGATGTTCTGGTGGTTCTTTGCCATTACTGGCTGCTAGAGATTTTGCAATACGAATTTGTGATGGCTTGGCTGGTCTGCCGTAACGCTCGGGGATTTTAATTGGTTTGCTTGGCCTGCACTCTTTAGCGATATTTTTGATGAAATATTCGTGTTCTTGGGATACCCAAACTCTTACTTGCACGAATCCTTCTTCTTGCTTTTTCATCCGATAATTTTGCATTCTTGCTGTCATAAATGAACGCCGTAGGCAATTTAGTGATGTAAAAAGTGTAGCGCACTTTGTGCTTCGCATCAGTGCGCATTTAGATGACTAACGTCAATTAGAATTTCTCCTAACGACAATTAAAAGTTCCATTTATTAA
>JBAXJB010000011.1:0-51389 GCA_037138055.1 Alphaproteobacteria bacterium
AAGTTTTTTATAAAAATTTAGCAAACGTTGCACTTCAAACTTGAATGTGGCTAATAATGAGTTTTTTTTTTGTTCAATATAGTGATCTAATTTATGTTAAGTCTTCATATTTATTTTTTATAGTTTTGTTACATTTTTTTAATTCTCAGTTTACCAAAACGCTCTCATAGGTTAGGGTGTGCTTAATGTTTTTAAAGCTATAGTCACATGCAATCATCATTTTTGAATATTCCAAATGGACATCCTTTTCCTTTGTATAACCTTCCTTATGGGGTGTTTGAACATAAGGGGAAAACATCAATTGGTGTGGCTATTGGCGACTATGTTCTTAATCTGACGTTATTGGAAGAAAAAGGACTATTAAAAGTTGAAGCATTAGCTGGTAAAAAAGTTTTTAATCAAACAACCCTGAATGCTTTTTTAGCGACAGGAAAACCATGTTGGAATGCGGTTCGTCAGTTTTTAATGAACTTGCTAACTTCTAACATGTCAGATTTGCGCGACAATGCAGCTTTACAAGCAGAATTACTGATTCCTCAAAGTCAAATAGTTATGAAAATGCCAGTGCATGTTGGCGGTTATACAGATTTTTATTCATCAATCGAGCATGCAACCAATATTGGGAAACTGTTTCGTGACCCAGTCAATCCGTTATTGCCAAATTGGCGTCATATTCCGGTGGGTTATGACGGGCGTGCAAGTGCTATTGTGGTTAGCGGTACAAAAATTAGGCGTCCAAAGGGACAGTTGAAAATTGGTGAGGATGCGCCTATTTGTGCGCCGACGCGTCAATTCGATACAGAAATTGAGCTTGGTTTTATTATAGGAACTGGCAACGATTTAGGCATGCCTGTTTCAATTAATGCTGCAGCAGATCATGTCTTTGGTGTGGTGATGTTGCTTGATTGGAGCGCGCGAGATATTCAACGGTGGGAATATGTGCCATTAGGGCCATTTTTGGGCAAAAATTTTGGCACAACTATTTCACCGTGGGTGGTTACTATGGAAGCTTTACAGCCATTTTGTGTTGATGGCCCTGAACAAAGTCCAAAACCGCTGCCATATTTGCAAAAGCAAAATATCAATTTTGATATTGATCTGCATTTGCAAATTAAAACGCCAAAAATGGACGCGTATCAAGAAATATCACATACGAATTACAAGTATATGTACTGGGATATTGCACAGCAAGTTGCACACCACACGGTGAATGGATGCAACTTGCAGCCTGGTGATATTTTGGGGACGGGTACTATTAGTGGCCCTACACCTGACAGTTATGGAAGCCTTATTGAGTTAACCTGGAATGGTGCGAATGCTATTCATTTGAATTCAGGAGAAGAGCGAGTCTACTTAGCTGATAATGATTCTATGCAACTGGTAGCAATGGCTACAAAGGGTGATTTGTGCATAGGCTTTGGTAGTGCAGAAGCTACGGTGCTGCCCGCTATCGATTCTTAAAATTTATGCGAGACAGCTGTAATTAAAAGGTGTACCTATAACACAAGAGCGTTGAAGACATAGAAACCCTATTAAAAGGAGCGTCCATGGCCCAACTAAACGCTGTAAAAATTGCAGCGGATAAACTTTTTAGCGGAGACAGCATTCACAAGCAAGACGGGCTGTTAGCATATATGCAACCGTTAATTGCTGCGCTTTCGGCTAAAGAATGCAGTGAAAATTCAGAGCTTGATTATTATAAGGTTTCCAGGGCCTATTTAACGTCGCTAATTGATCAAGTTCCCATTGCTGTATTTTGTCTCGATAGAAATTTTAAGATAACTAGGCTTAGTTTTACGGCGCTTAATTGGTTAAAAAGCCATTATTTTAAAGGAAAGAAGGCTTTTTCTGCTGAAGACGTTTTGGGTAAAAAGTTTAATGATATTTTTAGCCCTTGCCCAAAGCCATTAGGAGCTGCACTTAAAAATGCATTGAAGGGTAAGGTTTGGCGTGCTCAGTCCCTTAAGCAAGAAATAAAAAATAAGGACTATTGTTATTGGCTGCAGTGGGAAGTTTTTCCTTGGTTAGATCAAAATGGTGAAGTAACAGATGTGATTGTGTTTTTAGAAGACACAACTTCCCACCAGGAATTGCTACTTTCTAATAAAAAACTTCAACAAAGTAATGAGCTTTTGGAAAGCTTCAATCTTATTTTTTCTCATGATCTTATTCAGCCTTTGCGGCAAATTTCTAATTTTTTAGATATTATTCAAGAGCATTACGAAGGTATTGATTCAGCTCAAGCGCCTATGAATCAAGTGTTTACTGCTTTGCAAAAGAGCTTCGACCATATTCGAAATTTAAGTGAAGGCATTGTGCTATATTGCAAAAAGGGAGACTTAACCGTTGAATCAGAGCAAATTTCCTTAAAATGCCTGATTGAAGAAATTTATGAAAGTATTTTGAAATCAGAAAAATGCCAATTTAATTTTCAATTTTCTGAAGATGTATATTTGCATGCGAATCGTACTTGCATGCTGCAATTATTTCAAAATTTATTTGCAAATGCAATTAAGCACAGTTCCTGCGAAAATTGTATAATTACGTTATCAGGCGCAAGAGAAGACGAAAATTTTTATAGGTTTCATTTGCATAATCATGGGTATTGTCCTGGGTATATTCGAAAAAGAAATGTCTTTTTACCTTTTCAATCATCAGCTTCTGACGGAGCAGGTCTTGGTTTAATGATTTGTAAAAAAATCATTTCTGCTTATAAGGGAAAAATTACGCTTCGATCTGGCAAGCGTAAGGGGACAGTTGTGTCGTTTACTTTACCTTTTTGTGAGAAAAAATTAGAAAAATTAACGGAACTAACTATTCAAGAGCCAAGGTACACTCGCAATGTGCTATTACAAAACGAAAGGAAGTTGTCATGACAGTTGATCTAAAAGACGAACTACTTGGTAAAAAAGTTACTTTTTTTCGTCGTAAAATGAATTGGCCCTTAAAAACCCTGGCGGCAGGTTTAAGTGTTTCAATTCAACAGCTTCAACGATATGAAAAAGGTGTTAATAAAATTTCTGCTGCTATGCTTTATCAGCTATCAAAAATTTTTAAAGTTGAGTTGTCATGCTTTTTTGAAGATTTTGAGATTCATACTGAGCAAGAGGAAGATGTATACAATGTATTGCTTGTGGAAGATAACTCGAGTGATGGATTCTTACTGCGTAAAGCGTTAGCAGATTTCCCAAAAAAATTACATATTTATACTATAAATGATGGCCAGGCAGCTTTGAATTTTCTAAGTGATATTGCTCATGATTCTGCGCAATCTTTGCCAAAGCCAGACCTTATTTTCTTGGACTTGCATCTTCCATCGGTGCGTGGGTTAGATATTTTAAAAGATATTAAGCGCCGGGTGCACTTAAACGAAATACCTGTGATTGTGCTAAGTAGTAGCTTAAATGCTGATGACCGTGCGGCAGCTTATAGCTTGCAGGCAAGCGGGTTTATAAGAAAATCATTCACCTATCAAGAATTCAAGAGTCAGCTACACAAGGCAATGGCATACTGGACTGACGTTGTTGACTTGCCGCACCATGCACAAGCGAGTTGATTTAGCTGGGGATAAGATTTTTATGAATAGTTTATTTTTCTCCTCCCAGGGTTGTATCTTTCCATGTATGGGAAACAGGATCCCAATCATAGCGCTTGGGTGAATCAAAAGCTTTTTCGTGACGAACTAAAATTTCTCGTGGATTTCTATCAATCTGTTTGAATGCAGTTAATCCGTTAGATTGCCCCATATAATCGATGTAACGTAATGTAAACATTGATTTTTTTTCAATACCGGGAATCATGATTTCAAGATCTTTTAACGTTTTTACTACCTTCCCATCAATTTCTACTAATTTGTAAATCTTATCGTCCCAGCTTCTGCCAAGTTTGCTGTCATCGCTGCGTAACGGAGATGTTCTTGAAATACCTGAAAAATATACGCCTTTATCTCTATTGCCGATACTTACTGTTAGCTGGTCATGATGCTCAAACCAAACTGTTCCCATAAAACTTATCATTTTATCTTCGCTGCCATGCATGATAGGTTCGGGTGTAACAGATATCTTTTTCTCTATCCCATCTCTTAAAATTTTGAACTTCAAAGAACCTGATGATGTATCAATTTTTTTGCTAAGCTCAATTAAATTTGGGCCAATTGGTCGTCCATCGATTTCAACTAAAATATCTCCAGGTTCAAATTCAGATGCATCGCTAAAGCCACTAATTATATTTTGAATTGTAATTATTTTTCCTTTTGCTTCTGGGAATTCTTTGCGATAGTTTTCTGAAAACTCTTCTGTTAAAAATCCAGCTGCAATTAGTTCATCAATTGGCAAATACTGTAAGGACACGCCCAAGCATTGTCGTGGGGGTGTTTGTTCTTTTTGAATGTAGCTTAGTGCATCTTTTATGTAGCTAATGGGTAGAGCTGTGTCAGAAACAAATTTTCCTCCATAAACAATCCCAACAACTTCGCCTTTTTCATCAAATATTGGACTGCCACTGGCGCCACCTACAGTTAAACCGGAATAATGGAATGACTGGTCATTGAACGGGCTTAATATATCAAACGTATTGAAAATAGTGCCTTCTTGAGTTGAAAACTCGTCACCTGCTGCATTACCCATAACGTTAATACTATCATTTAAGTGGAGCTTTTGATCAGAAAGCGAAAGCTCTTCGCAGTCATCAGGTATGTCTTTTGGGTTAACTTCAAGGATTGCAAAATCTAAGAAAGGATCTACATAACGTCTTCTCCCTACCGCTTTTGATCCGTTATTAAACTTTAATTCGTAACTGCAAATGCAAAAAGTACCTGCTACATGGCGATTTGTAGCAATTAGTCCTTTGTTTTTATCGACAATAAATCCAGTTCCTGACCAACTTTGCGCATTAGGTTCTGTAGCATTAACATGTGCTTTAACCTTTATAATCACTACACCTTTGCGCATTTTATTGAGCAGCATGCGGCGATGATTTTTTTCTGAGCTACTTTCTGATTCTACTACTTCTTTTTTTTGCTCTTCTTTTGGTTCAGAAGAGGCATTAGAGTCTGCTTTTTCACTGGCAAACAAAAAAGAGATAATTAAAAATCCAAAAACATAAAAGCGCATAATGGGCCATATTGTGGTTATGTGTCATTATGAGCTTTTTTTATTAACAAGAGGTTAAATTTTAATCCAAGAACCGTGGATTTTCTTTTGCTATTGAATCAAAAGCATGCAATTCAGATAAAACTTTTTTCATATCAGAAAGGCGAATCATGTTTGGGCCATCGCTTGGGGCGTTGTCTGGGTCATGGTGCGTTTCTAAAAATACACCTGCAACCCCAACAGCAACTGCGGCGCGCGCTAATATAGGGGCGAATTCACGTTTTCCACCCGTTGATGCGCCTTGTCCACCTGGTTGTTGTACCGAATGGGTTGCATCAAAAATAACAGGATAGCCTGTTTGAGCCATAATGCTAAGGCTGCGCATATCGCTAACTAAAGTGTTGTAACCAAAGCTAGCACCACGCTCACAAAGCATTACATTGGAATTACCAAATGATTCCATTTTCTTTACAACGTTTTGCATGTCCCATGGAGCTAAGAATTGCCCTTTTTTAATATTGATGACCTTTCCTGTTTTTGCTGCTGCTTCCAATAAGTCAGTTTGACGGCACAAAAATGCAGGAATTTGTAGCACATCAACAAAATTTGCTACGGCTGCGCATTGCTCTGGAGAATGCACATCTGTTGTAATTGGTACATTAAATGTGTTTCTAAGTTCTTCAAAAATCTTTAAAGATGCTTCAAGACCAAGCCCTCTAGCGCCTGCAATGCTTGTGCGGTTGGCCTTATCAAAAGATGTTTTGTAAATTAGAGGAATGCCCAATGCCTTACATAAAGTTGTTAGGTTTTCTGCCATCATCATTGCGTGGTCACGGCTTTCTAAAACACAAGGTCCTGCTATAAGCACAAAAGGATTTGTATTAGAAATTTCTATAGATTGAACAAGAATTTTTTTCATATATCACAGATTACATTAGTTTTTTCATACCATAGCGAAGACGCTTGGGTTTTGGTACCCTCTTCGGTTATACTTTTGTAAATTATATGCGAGATTGTTATGAATCCTTTGGCAGTGGTTGGAAGACTGTTTTTAAATTTCGTTGGTCTGACAGGTAAAATCAGCCTGTTTTTCTATAATGCTATGCGTCATGGTTTTCAGCCTCCCTATTATTGGACTTTGATTTTGAATCAGTTTATTCAAATAGGATATTATTCATTGCCCGTTGTTGGATTAACGGCGATTTTTACAGGTATGGTGTTGGCTTTGCAAAGCTACACAGGTTTTTCACGATTTTCAGCAGAAGGTGCTGTAGCCACAGTGGTAGTGCTATCAATTACTCGTGAGTTGGGGCCGGTGCTAGCAGGTTTAATGGTAGCAGGTCGTATTGGCGCATCTATGGCAGCCGAAATTGGCACTATGCGTGTTACTGAACAGATTGATGCTTTAGTTACGCTTTCAGCTAATCCTTTTAAGTACTTAATATTTCCACGCATTTTAGCTGGTGCTGTTGTGCTTCCCATATTAGTGCTAGTTGCTGACTTAATTGGCGTGATGGGTGGTTACCTTATTTGTGTGCATGAATTGGACTTTAATGGAGGCAATTATATGCAACAAACTCTTCGTTATTTAGAATCTTCCGATGTGCATTCAGGCCTTATAAAAGCTACTGTTTTTGGAGTGCTGATTACATTGATGGGGTGCTATCATGGGTTTAATTCTGGTCGTGGTGCCGAAGGGGTGGGGAGGGCTACGACTAATGCAGTGGTTTCTGCCTCAATCTTCATCTTATTTATGAATTATGTTCTCACCAGTATTTTATTCCAGCGGTAAACATCATGTCTCAGTTAATTATTTCTGTAAAAAATCTTCACAAGTCGTTTGGTGATAATCATGTATTACGTGGTATTAACCTCGAATTAGGTGAACAAGAATCTTTAGGTATTATTGGTGGGTCCGGAACAGGCAAGTCAATTTTAATTAAGTGCATTTTAGGGTTAATTGAACCTGATTCTGGTGAAATTCTTATCAATGGGGAAAACATGGTGGGGGCACGTAGTGCTAAACGCCAACAACTTATTCAATCATTTGGCATGCTATTTCAAGGTGGTGCTTTGTTTGACAGCTTGCCTGTTTGGCACAACATTGCTTTTGGTCTTATTCATGGGCAACGAATGGACAAAGTTAAGGCCCGCAAAATTGCTATGGAAAAGTTAGAAGCTGTTGATCTTGATCCAAAAGTTGCGGATATTTTTCCAGCAGAATTATCGGGTGGCATGCAAAAGCGCGTGGCATTAGCACGTGCTATTGCTACTAGTCCAAAGGTTATTTTCTTTGATGAGCCCACAACAGGTTTGGACCCAATTATTAGCGGCACTATTAATGATTTGATTCGTCGGTGTGTTAAAGATATTGGGGCAAGTGCGATAAGCATTACCCATGATATGCATTCACTTCGCATTATTGCTGATCGAGTGGGGCTGTTGTTTCAAGGCAATTTAATTTGGACAGGAACTATTCCCGAAATGGATAAAACAAAAAATGCTTATGTGAAGCAGTTTATTAATGGTTTGCCTCATGGACCATTTACCGATGGCTAAGGTTGCTGTTCGCTTTATTTGCCAAGCATGTGGCACATCACACAACCGCTGGAATGGTAAGTGCGAAGGTTGTGGTGAGTGGAACACCTTGATCGAAGAAGTGGTGGAAAGAAGTAGAGCTTTAGTTGCATCTGCTAATGCACCATTACCCAGCTTATATACAATTGATGATGCTTCTTTAGTTGATTTAACTAAAATCCGTTACACAACATCTTTCGGGGAATTCAACCGAGTGTGCGGAGGAGGCATCGTTCCAGGATCCGTAATTTTGGTAGGTGGCGACCCTGGCATTGGTAAATCAACCTTAATGCTGCAAATTGCTTGTGATGTGTCTGGTCATACGCCGTGTTTGTATTTATCAGGGGAAGAATCAGTACAGCAATTACAAATGCGTGCTAAGCGTGTAGGTGTAAAAGCTGAACATTTACAAATTGGTAGCTGCACAAGCCTTGAAGAAATACAAAATCTAGTAAGTAAGCACAAAAACACAAAGCTTTTGGTAGTTGATTCTATCCAGACTATAAGCTCAGATTCTTTAGAAGCTGCCGCAGGTTCAGTAAGTCAGGTTCGTGCTTGTTCGCAAAGCTTAATTCACATGGCAAAAAAACAAGGTATATCAGTCATTCTGGTGGGGCATGTCACCAAAGAAGGTACAATTGCTGGGCCTCGCGTGCTTGAGCACATGGTCGATACAGTATTGTACTTTGAAGGTGAACGTCATTACGATTTTCGTATATTAAGGGCAGTTAAAAACCGTTTTGGAGCAACCAATGAAATTGGCTTATTTGCTATGGAACAGCATGGCTTGGCTGAAGTAACAAACCCATCAGCGCTTTTTTTATCTGATCGAGCGCAAGGAATAAGCGGTACTGCAGTGTTTGCTGGTATTGAAGGGACGCGTCCTGTTTTGTGCGAAATTCAAGCGTTGGTTTCCAAAAGCTATTTGAGCATGCCACGTCGCACCACCGTTGGGTGGGATTCCGCCAGGCTTTCTATGATATTAGCTGTGCTAGAAAGCAGAGCAGGCTTCACATTTGGTAGCATGGATGTGTATTTAAATGTGGTAGGTGGACTGAAAGTAAATGAACCCGCTGCTGACTTGGCTGTGGGTGCTGCATTGATTTCAGCGATTATCAATAAACCTATTAATCCTTCTTATGTGTTTTTTGGTGAAGTTGGTTTGGGTGGTGAAATACGGCCAGTTCATCAAACAGATGCGCGTTTAAAAGAAGCTGAAAAATTAGGGTTTATGAAAGCATTGTGTGCCCATAAAAAGGGTCTTGAATCTAGTTTGCAAATAGGGCGTTTAGAGCTTTTAAAAGATTTATCGCGGTTCCTTGATTAAATTACAGTCAAAACCTGTTCTTTTTTTTATGCTTATTATAAGATTTGATTAGCAGAAAATTAAGCAATCATATGATAAATAGCCCTCTAAAAATATTACATTACATCGCAATTATTTTTTTATTTGGAAATTTTCAAATAAGTGCTTCGGCAGCATTTGAGTATTATTTGAAAGTAGATTATTTGAGAGCAGATTATGAGCCATGGCGGGCTGTAGGAAGTAACGTGCCATGGCCTAAAAAAGAGTACTCTGCAATTCTAAGTGATGCTCCTGTGACTCCCGAAAGAAATTTAACTGTTCAAATTAAAGGTTCCCCAACATCTATAATAAAATTTCCCATGTCACCTAAGGGAAATGCGGCTGATCAAGATAAAAGGTCTGCTGTAACATCGAATTTAAATAGCAAAAGAAAACCTTGGAACAAACGCAAGCCAAGAATATTTGCTGAGTTTGCTAATGTGCAACAAGCAATTTTGCCTATTCTTGAACGGCCAATCCATGTAGCAGAAGATATAAAGCAATTGTTGCCTATCGTGATAGTGTCAAATATTTTGGTTGAAGAAGTGGCAGAAGAGTTTTCAGATAGTGGCGATTCAGTGAGCGTGACTTCACCTCAAGAAGATGTTGCAGCCATCTTGGGCAATGTAGAAAGTGATGGCTCTAGTGATGAAGAAAGCGAGTGTTTCGTAGAAAAGTCTAAGGATATGAACAAAAAGAAAAAGGGCAAAGGTAAAGGAAAAAAAGGTAAAAAGAAACCATCTACTAAAAACAAACTTTCGCAAGTTCAACAAAGCTTAGTACAACTAGATGTTCCACAACCAGATAGTTCGTCAGAAGAAGTTGCTCCCCTACTTCCTTTAACAAGCTGTCATCCAGCTACAGTTGAGGTTAAATTTTTGTATTCAGATTTTGGAAATCTAGATGCTAATTCTGACAGAGCGGCAGGTTATGTTCCCCTAATTCTTTATAAGCTTACTATTAATGATGATAACGGGATAAATGATCTTGTAACTATTACTCGTTTAACAGATAAAAAAGGCGTGCATCTTTTTAAAATTTCCCCCAATCCATATGTTGAGGAATTGACTCAAGCTGATCGGGTTTTTTCTATTGCAGGCAGATCTATAGATTTTTTGTTGCGAAATGGGAATGAACTTTATTCGTTGTATGAAAGAGGTGTGAGTGAAAACATAAGTGCTTCCGAACTTCAGCCAATTGTAGAAACAATAGTCGAATACTTTAAAGAGCAATCTTTGCCAGCTTATCGTAAGTTAAATATCCCAGAGGTGAAAAAACTTTTTCCAAGTGAAAAAAAGACGATGGGTAATACATATTTTTCACTTCAAACACCACAGGGAGAAAATTTTGTTGTGCGAACAAGGCAGGACCAATGTTGGTTGATGACTCAGTCACTTTCTCTTTCGCAGAGTCAGGCTTTTGATGCTTTTAAAGAGCTCTACGAGGACTGTCCAATTGGACTTGTGACTACAAGAGATGACCAAAATTTTGCCAAAAACGCAGATAAATTTAATTTTTGAAGGTGAAAGCAATTTAATACGGCTAAATTTTACTTGCTATCGTGACGTTTTTTGCTTATAAACTAATGACTAGCGCCCGTAGCTCAATTGGATAGAGCGTCAGACTACGGATCTGAAGGTTAGGAGTTCGACTCTTCTCGGGCGCGCCAATCTTGGCACACTCTCAAAATATCAATCTGGTGATTTATGGCTTTTACACTTCCCCCATTACCTTATGCAAAAAATGCGCTTGTTCCGCATATTAGCGAGCAAACTCTCGAATTTCACTATGGTAAGCACCATCAAACCTATGTAACCAATTTAAATAATTTGGTACAAGGTTCTGAAAATGAATCAAAAAGTCTGGAAGAGCTTATAAAAGTGTCAGCTGCAAAAGCAGACATGGCTGGTGTTTTTAATAATGCAGCGCAAGTTTGGAATCACACATTTTTTTGGAATTGCATGAAACCAAATGGTGGTGGGCAACCAGTTGGCATAATATTGGAAAAAATTAATGCAAGCTTCGGAAGTTATGAAAAATTTGCCGCTGACTTTAAGCAGGCAGCGCTTACACAGTTTGGTAGTGGTTGGGCTTGGTTGGTTCAAGAAGGTGATACGCTTAAAATTACAAAAACCGCTAATGCAGATTTACCAATGGTGCACGGGCAGAAAGCTTTGTTGACTTGCGATGTTTGGGAACATGCTTACTATTTAGATTATCAAAATCGCAGGGCCGACTTTGTGCAAACATTTTTGGATCATTTAGTTGACTGGAATTTTGTAGAAAAGAATTTAGTTTAACGTCTTTTTTGTATGTGTTTATAAAGCTACAAGTTTAAATAAATTTCTTTAAAAACCTAGGAAGATATTGATAGATTTTCCTGGGTTTTTTAATGTCAAACAGCAATTTAAATTTGAGAGTTTTCAATGACAAAAAAATTAGCTTTTTTAGCAATACTTTTCACCAGTTCATTTTTGGCTGCTGAAGTTGCACAAGCGCCTACGTTACAGATCAATGGATTTACATCCATGATTGCTGCGGGTGCTAAGCAAAAGGATAATACAAATGGTAAGGGTGGTCCGATTCATTTCGCGATTGGCTCATCAAATATTTACTTTACTGCAAAAGGAAACACAGCTGAGGGCTTTCGCTATAAGTATCGCGCAGCTTTAGAATCATATCCAGGTGGGAAAAGTGTCTCAAGCGGTTCAATCTATTTCACGCAGAACTACATTGAGTTTTCTCAAGATAGCTGGGGTATTTTTCAATTTGGTAACTTAACTGGGCCAGAAGATACAATGACAGAAAGTGGATTTAACTTACTTGGTGGTGCTAATACAATTGATGGTACATTTGGTAACGTTATTAATTCTGCTGAGGGTAATATTGGCGGTGTTAATCAGGCTGCACAAACTAGCAAAGCGATGAAAGCTGCGTATTACACACCAACATTTGGTGGTTTTACATTGGGTGTTTCATTTACGCCTAATACAACTCGTTTTGGCACTAGCGGAAAAGACAATTCTGGCGCTAGCCAAGATAATACTTATGGTAGCGAAAGTGGAATTTATCCTGAAAAAAGCGTTGCAGCATATGGTTTAAATAACATTGTTGTGGGTGCGAACTATAAGGTTGATTTCCAAACTTGGAACATGGCTTTGGCTGTTATTCATGCTCAAGAAAATTCAAAGCGTGGACAACTTAGTTTTCCAGGTGCTAAAGATACCGGACTTGATTTTTTCAAATATGCAAAGGTTCATCGCGCGAGGTCAAGTCAGTTTACAGCTGCTGTAGGTTTTGGACAATGGAGATTCGCAACTGGTTATATTCATAACGGAAAAAGCCGTTTGCCAAAAACTGAGTCAAATTATAAACCCGGAGATGCTGGTAGAGCGTGGAATTTAGGCGGTCAATATACTGTAGGCGCATACCAGTTTGGGTTGGGTTACTTTAACACGTCACGAACATTGCCAAAATTAGCGGCAGTGAATGGTTCATATGGTGCCGTACATGGACGTGCAACAAGCGACATAGTTGCTGCAACTGTTGATTTTAACGCTTTACAAGGCTTGAAATTCTTTGGAGAAGTTGATGTTTTCAAAATGCGTACAAATGCAAACTATGCAAAATTTGTAGGCACTACAAATAAGTACAAAAATAGTGGAATAGTTCCAACAGTGAAAAACTCAGGTGCTGCGGTGATTGTAGGAACAAAACTTAGTTTCTAAGCAGTTACTTTTTACACAAGAAAACCCGCCCTTTTGGCGGGTTTTTTATTAGGGTTGCACGGCCAAAAATAAAGGAGTATATACTAGTCAACATCAATTTTTAGAGGAATTTATGAAAAAATATTTAATGATGGCAGCAGTGCTTGTTGGGCAATTGTTTGCAATGGAAGAAGTGCCTGCACCTTCGCAATTAACAGCTCGATTTATTACAACAGATGACCTTCAAGAAGGATCACCTATTCACGAACAAATGAAAACATTTGTTGGGGCCAATACAGAAGAAAAATGGGCGAACGCTGTTGCAACAATGCAAGCACAGATTGATGCTAATACAATGCGAAGGCTTTTAGTTTATAGAGGTGATGAACTAGTTTGTTCTTATCGCACTGGCCGTATGCCTTTAGGGATGCAACCATATTTTTGTGGTAGCGAAACTGATTCATCAGCAGAACATAATGCTCTAAGAGAACCACTTGAAATTGATGATTTGACAGCAGAGCGGCTCTCTATCATTAGAGATTTGTATATTGATCTAGGAAGTTCGCTTGCAATGCCATCAAAATTAGTGGGTGTTGTGCGCGAAAACAATCCTACAGTGCCTATCACGCTGGTTAATAATGGTCTTCATGCTGCTACAATAATATTTTCTGGACCTCTTTCTATTGATCCTGTTGCGGTGCAAAATGCAGTTGCTTCGCAACTTATAATGTCCGCTATCAAAGTTTCTAGAGACTCAAATATTACAGATGAAGGTTATCCTTCATTTATTATTTCGCAATTGCCACAAGGTACAGATATTGAAATATCTGGTCTTATGGATACTTACGTTGTTGACCTTCCTTACGATGTTGGTCTTCCTGGTATAACCCCTACTTTAATTACAATTTTTAGAACAAACGATGGGTTGACTGCAGAACGCTTAGAATTAATCAAAGCAAGAGTAGATATATACAGAGCAAAGCTATAAATTAACAGATAAGAATTTTATTTGATTGGTACAAAAGGCTCCTACATTTCGGGAGCCTTTCTTATTTGTGCAAAACCCAATATAATAATCAAAACTTAAACAAAAAATTATACGATGCGCATTTCGGTTGTAAAAGAAACCGCTGAATTTGAAAAAAGAGTGGCCTTAACGCCTGACCTAGTGAAACGCCTGTGCGACGCTGGTCATGAGGTTATGGTGGAAAAATCTGCAGGAGAAGCCGCTGGCTTTTTAGACGATGTTTATAAAGCTGCTGGTGCAAAAATTGGTAAAGCTTTCGCAGACACAGTCAAAGGTGCCGAGGTTGTTTTAAAGGTTGGTGCATTAGATGAAAAGCAGCTTCCTGCGTTAAATGCAAATACGGTCGTTATTGCGATGCATAAACCGCACGATAGCAAAAAACTTTTTACAAAAATTGCAAAGCAAAATGTTAGTGCATTTTCTTTAGAATTTGTTCCACGTATTACCCGTGCGCAATCTATGGATGTATTATCTTCTCAAAGTAACTTAGCTGGGTATAGAGCAGTTATTGAAGGGGCGTATGAATTTGACAGGGCATTTCCATTAATGATGACAGCGGCAGGTACAGTAACAGCTGCAAGGGTATTAGTGATAGGGGCTGGCGTTGCCGGCTTGCAAGCTATTGCTACAGCGCGTCGGTTGGGCGCAATTGTCACTGCGTTCGATGTGAGAGCAGCTGCAAAAGAACAAGTTGAAAGCTTAGGGGCATCATTCGTTGAGGTAGATTACCAAGAATCAGGCGAAGGTTCTGGTGGCTATGCAAAAGAAATGAGCGAAGACTATAAAAAAGCTCAGGCTGCAAAGTTGCATGAAGTCCTAAAAACGCAAGATATTGTGATTACAACAGCGCTTATTCCAGGAAAACCAGCTCCTGTTTTGATTCCAGAAAAAATGGTTGCTGACATGAAAGTTGGAAGCATCATTGTTGATTTGGCAATTGAATCGGGCGGTAACTGTGCGTTGTCAAAGTCTGGAATATCAGTTACAAAAAATGGCGTGAAAATTGTAGCGCACCCAAATATGCCAAGTCGCATTGCTTATAACGCGAGTCAGCTTTACGCAAAAAATGTGTATAATTTCTTGAATTTGTTGATTGATACAAAATCACAAGCCTTGAAAATTGATTTTAATGATGAAATCATTAAGTCTACGTGCTTATGCCATGATGGCAAGCTATTGCACAGTGTGTTTGAAAACTAAGGAAAAAATATGGATCTTCAATCTATTGCTCAACAAACGGCACGTTTAAACAGCGTGATCCAAGAAATTTCAGGAGAACTTAATAACATTGAGGGCTCTATTCGCCATGCAATTGCAGCTGAAGGACGCGGAAGTGCTGATCCTTTTGTATTAGGCTTAATGGTGTTTGTGCTGGCTTGCTTTGTTGGTTATTACGTTGTTTGGAAAGTAACGCCCGCATTGCATTCTCCACTTATGGCGGTTACCAACGCAATTTCAAGTGTCATTATTGTAGGTGCACTTGTTGCTGCTGGACCTGCAGTTATGGGAATTTCTTCAACCTTTGGTTTCATTGCAGTTGTGTTAGCATCCGTCAATATTTTTGGTGGATTTATTGTTACGCAACGCATGCTTTCCATGTTTTCAAAAAAGAAATAAGAGCAAATTATGACCCCAACAATTTCTACATTTCTATACCTAATCGCTGGCGTATGCTTCATTATGGCGTTACGTGGTTTGTCATCAGCGGCGACATCACGATCAGGAAATCTATATGGCATTTGCGGTATGGTTATTGCCATTTTGACTACGCTTTTAACACCAGCAATTGCTAAATATTCTGGCATTGTTGTTGCTATTGCCATTGGTGGTGCAATTGGTGCATTTATAGCTCGAAAAATCAAAATGACAGCGCTACCCCAGTTGGTGGCAGCGTTTCATAGCTTAGTAGGTTTAGCAGCAGTATTTGTAGCAGGCGCAGCGCTTTATAACCCAACAGCTTTTGGTATTGGGGTGGTTGATGCAATTTATACAGCAAGCTTAGTGGAAATGAGTTTGGGTACTATTATTGGTGCAATTACATTCAGCGGATCAGTTGTTGCCTTCGGAAAGTTACAAGGGCTTATTTCAGGACGTCCATTAGTATTTCCTAAACAGCATTTAGTGAATGCAGTCCTTGGAATTGTTGTTATTGGTTTAGTTGTGATTTTTGCTATGCATCAACATCACAGTATTTTTTGGATTATGACAGCACTTTCGTTGATACTTGGTGTATTGCTTATTCTACCAATTGGTGGCGCTGACATGCCTGTTGTGATTTCCATGTTGAATTCTTATTCAGGTTGGGCAGCTGCAGGTATTGGGTTTACCCTAAATAACCATTTGCTTCTTATTACAGGTGCGTTGGTTGGTGCATCAGGTGCTATTCTTAGTTACATTATGTGCAAAGGTATGAACCGTTCCATTATTAATGTTATTTTGGGTGGCTTTGGAACAGATCCTGCAACGGCAAGTGCTGCAGCGGAAGCTTCTGATAAACCAGTAAAATTAAGCAGCGCTGAAGATGCTGCATACATGATGGGCAATGCGCGTAATGTAATTATTGTTCCGGGGTATGGTATGGCAGTGGCGCAAGCACAGCATGCCCTTCGTGAAATGGCTGATATTTTAGTATCTAAAGGTGTGAAGGTGCGTTATGCAATTCACCCAGTAGCAGGGCGTATGCCAGGACACATGAACGTGTTGTTGGCAGAAGCAAACGTAAATTATGATTCAGTGCTTGAACTTGATGATATTAACAGTGATTTTGGTTCAACTGACGTAGTATTTGTGATTGGTGCGAATGACATTACTAACCCAGCTGCAAAAACAGATAAAACATCGCCTATTTATGGTATGCCAATTTTGGATGTTGAGAAGGCTCAAACAGTCTTCTTTGTGAAGCGTTCGTTGGCTTCTGGTTATGCGGGAGTTGATAACGAACTATTTTATCGTGACAACACAATGATGGTGTTGGGCGATGCTAAGAAGGTTTGTGAAGAATTAGTCAAAGCTTTAAAAGGCGGAGGCCATTAATTCGTGCTTCCTGTTATTTATGGGTGTGAGGGGTTAACTCTTACACAAGCTGAACAAGAATTTTTCAATAAAGCCCAACCTTTGGGCTTTATTCTTTTTGAACGTAATTGTGAATCTCCTCTTCAAGTGAAAACTTTAATTGCGCGGCTTAAAGCGTGTGTGAATCACGCCGATGTTCCTATTCTTATTGATCAAGAAGGAGGGAGGGTTGTTCGTTTGAAACCACCGCACTGGTTGCCACGTCCTGCTGCTAAAACTTTAACTTCTGCACAAGCTGTATATGATAATGCCATATCAATGGCCCATGAATTAGCTGAGCTAGGTGTTACCGTGAATTGCGCGCCATGCGCTGATTTATTAATTGAAGGTGCGGCAGACATTATTGGTGACCGGGCTTTTAGTGCTGATCCCGCAATTGTGACTGAGTATAGTCTTGCCATGTTAAAGGGCTTAGAAGATGGCGGGATTATTCCTGTAATTAAGCATTTACCAGGGCACGGACGCGCACCAGTTGATAGCCATGAAGAATTGCCTGTTGTTGATATAGACCATGCAATGCTAAACCAAACAGACTTTGTGCCATTTAAATCATTGGCGAAAGCTAGCAAAACTGCATGGGGAATGACTGCACATGTTATTTATTCAGATATTGACGCTGTAAATGTGGCTACTCAATCAAGCCATGTGATTGATTCAATTATTCGAACAGAAATTGGCTTCAAAGGATTTTTGGTAAGCGATTGCTTAACCATGAAAGCGCTTTCAGGAAGCTTTGAAGAAAAGGCCAGAAAATCACTTCAAGCTGGCTGTGATGCAGTATTAATGTGCAAAGGCACAGTGCAAGAATTTGAAGATGTTGCACGTGGCGTCATTCAAACTTTATAGGCTGCAAAAATTTAATAAATATTGGCTCGCTCTTCAGGTATTCAAGAGGAATTTTCTGATTTAAGATCGGTTTTTTTGCTTCCATTCCATATTGCTTGATGGGGCCTTCTATTTTTCTTCCTTCTGCATTAACAGCTGTGCTTTCTGGAATTGGATATTCAAAAGAGTACCCATACTTATCTTCGTATGCTTCAACTTCTACAATGGTAGCTGATGTCCTTCCCCAAGCTTCTTTATGTTCAGAAGTAATTGAATCTTCGCAAGAGGTTATGAAAAATCCAATCAAGAAAACTAACAAGTTTTTTGAAAAATACAACTTCATTATTTTAATCTGCAAAAAGTAAGAAGCTTCTTGAATATATCATGTTTTTTTGACAATATCCAAATAATTAATTACCTTCACAACATTACCAGGGGTGCTCACATTCGGGCTGAGAGGCATTTGCCAACCCTTATAACTTGATCTGGTTAATGCCAGCGTAAGGAGTGTTCATGAAAAAAGCCCGCATTGCCACGTATTTGGCAAATATTCTCGATCATTTTGATACATCATTGTATGGGTTTTTAGTGCCTATCTTGGCGCCGTTATTTTTTCCAAATAGTGAACCAATTGTTGCCCTGCTTCAAGGGTATGGAATTGTTATTATTGGATTTATAACGCGTCCGCTTGGGGCTTGGTATTTTGGAAAACGGGCAGATCTCGTTGGGCCACATGCAGCTTTAATCACAACAATTACTGGAATGACTATAACCACTCTGTGTTTTACATTGCTGCAACCTTATGAGCATTGGGGAGTAAGTGGGGCCATTGGTTTGTGTGTCTTGCGTGGAATTCAAAATTTCTTTGGGGCAGGGGAGACAAGTATTGCCGGGCTATATGTTCTGGAAAATACAGAAGTTGATCAGCAGCACCCTATTACAAGTCTTTACCTTAGCAGTACGATGATGGGTATATTGTTGGCCTGCGGCGTTTCAAGTATTTTATTTTACTGTGATAATCCACAGCTATATTGGAAGTGGCCGTTTTATGGTTCTGTTGTTACTGGAATTGCTGGTTGGTGGCTACGTCGTCAAGTTGTTCCAAATTTTGTGAAAAAGGAATTGATTAAAGAAAAACTCAACACAATTGGGATATTAAGGCTTATTCCCATTACAGGATTTTCTTATATTTTGTATTCTGCTCCATTTGTTTTTTTTAATAGTTTTGCGGCTCTTGTAACAAGTATCGACATAAAAGATCTGATGATAACAAATACTTTTTTGATGATTTTTGATATGGGATTATTGGTATTATTAGGGCCAATAATGCGTAAAATGGATGCGCAAAAACTACTGCTTAAAATTGCAGTCGTTAGTGTGGTGCTTATGCCCATTTTATTTTGGTGTGTTCCATTTGTGGAATTATTAGGAGCAGTAATCATTCGAATGATTATTATCACCTTGGGTGTTGCTTTTTGTATTCCATTGCACCGGTGGTATGTATCAGAATTTCCAGCGAATAACCGCTACACTACTACGGCTATTGGTTATGCAATTGGCTCAGAAACGTTGGGAAGAAGTTTTCCCGCTGTTGGGCTTGCATTGTGGCACCTAACTAATTTGGCAATTGTGCCTGGAATATATATTGTGTTAGTTGGTTTATGTGCTTATTTGTGCATTGTTTTGCAGAAGCATTCACGTTGTTAAGTTGACTATTCAAAAGTAATCATTCGATAATTAATCATGTGTATTGTTTCTGGTTCAGATGAAGGGTGTCTTATAATGCTTGGAAATTTTAGTAAATTTGTTTTTCTTTTTTGTTTTTCTTGGAACGTTGCTATATCTACTCAAAATTTTGATAGCATCGAAGATGGAGGCCAAGTGCCTACAGTTGTTTCGCCTACAAATGTATTGTCTTCTTACATAGGTAATCTAGATTGTAGTCGTGTGGCAGGGTGCGCTAGATATTTTTGCGAGCTTGGTGCAGAAGCTATTGTTTCAGTGGCTGTTGTTGCTGGTGGTGTGGCGTTGATATCAGTAGCCTCGGGCTTGCAAGCAAAAGGTGAAGAAGAAGGAGCTCATTATGAAACGAGAAGTCGTTACGTATGTAGTACCGACAGTAATGGACATCGATCATGTAAAACAGAACACTATACTGAATGCGTTGGGTCATACAATGCATGTCAGGATTTAGATGCCGCAAGTACACTATTTGCTATTGGTGGTTGTGCCGTTTTAGGAGTTGGTGCTTTTTGGTGTTACAAAATTTATAATGATTACGAGAGATTTTGTGTGCGTAGATAAGTTTAGTGATAGGCCACTACCTAAAGCGTTGAAAATTGGCTATAAATAAAGTCAATCAATAAAAATTTGTAATCTATGGCACAGTCTTCTTTATCAAGTATTTATCGTTCTCACACCTGTGGGGAATTACGCGAAACTCATGTTGGCCAGCAGGCCCGTATTTCTGGGTGGGTTCACCGTAAGCGTGACCATGGAAATTTGGTATTCATTGATTTGCGTGACCATTATGGAATTACGCAGTGTGTGCTTCAAAGTGATTCTGCAGCCTTTGCAATTGTAGAAGGTTTGAAGAATGAAACTGTAGTTACCTTTGATGGCAAAGTTGTAAAGCGTAGTGATGAAGTTATTAATGATAAAATGCCAACGGGTTATGTTGAGCTGGTAATTGAGAAAGCAACAGTTCAATCAGTTTCTGAAATGTTGCCATTACAAGTAAACGCGGAAACAGATTTTCCTGAAGAAACGCGGCTGACGTACAGATTTTTAGATTTGCGTCGTGAGAAATTGCATCAGAACATTGTACTACGTTCAAAGGTTATTCAGTCAATTCGTAACCGCATGGTGGCGCAAGATTTCTTAGAATACCAAACGCCTATTTTAACGTCGTCGTCTCCTGAAGGAGCGCGTGACTTTTTAGTGCCAAGCCGTATGCACCCTGGGCATTTTTATGCATTGCCACAGGCTCCTCAACAATTTAAACAATTGTTAATGGTTGCTGGTTTTGACCGCTATTTTCAAATTGCACCATGTTTTCGTGATGAAGACGCGCGAGCAGATCGTTCGCCAGGCGAATTCTATCAATTAGACATTGAGATGTCCTTTGTGACGCAAGATGATGTATTTAACGCGATTGAACCTGTTTTAACAGGAGTATTCGAAGAATTTGCTAATGGCAAATCGGTAAGTAGTCACCCTTATCCGCGTATTAAATTTGATGATTCAATGTTGAAATACGGAAGTGACAAACCAGACCTCCGTAACCCATTATTAATTGCTGATGTTTCTGAAATATTTAAAGATTCAGGATTTTCAGTATTTGCAAAAGTGGTAGCCGGTGGTGGTGTCGTGCGCGGTATTGGTGTGCCTAACACAGAAGGGCAACCAAGAAGCTTCTTTGATAAACTAAATTCATGGGCGCAAGAATCTGGCATGCCAGGACTTGGTTATATTAGTTTTGCAGCAGATGGTGCAAAAGGTCCAATCGCAAAATTCTTAAATGATGACCAGCTAAATACACTACAAAAAATTTGTGGTGTAGGCGTTGGTGCATCTGTATTTTTTGTCTGCGATATGAAAGCTATGAAAGCAGCTAAGAACGCAGGTTTGGCACGTACAAAAATAGCTCAAGATTTGGACATTATTGAAAAAGACTGTTTCAAATTCTGTTGGATTGTTGATTTTCCAATGTACGAACAAGACGAAGAAACAGGAAAAATTGATTTCTCCCATAACCCTTTTTCAATGCCTCAAGGTGGTTTGGAATCATTAAACACAATGAATCCGCTAGATATTAAAGCTTTTCAATATGACATTGTTTGTAATGGTATTGAACTATGCAGTGGTGCAATTCGTAACCACTTACCAGAAGTTATGTACAGAGCATTTGAGATTGCTGGTTATGCAAAACAAGATGTTGAAGACCGTTTTGGTGGATTGTTAAATGCATTTAAGTTTGGAGCGCCCCCTCATGGTGGTTGTGCGCCTGGTGTTGATCGCATTGTAATGTTATTGGCCGATGAGCCTAACATTCGTGAAATTATTGCGTTCCCATTGAATCAACAAGGTCAAGATTTGCTTATGCAAGCACCATCATTAATTGAGAATGATCGCTTAAAGGAATTGCATGTTCGTGTGCAACTTCCGCCGCAAAAGATTGTAGCAAAAAGCGAAAATTAGATAGCTATATTGTCTGCGAAGTTGTTAATTAAAATACTGGCAATTTCTATTATGCAAAGTGTTGTGGTGAGCGCTGCTGGTTGCGATGAAGATGATGCGAGTAACATCGGAAAAGAACAATATCGAGACTATGATTACCGTGATATAGAACGTGAATTAGAAAAAGCGCAGACGATGGTTATTGAGTTTCGCTCTGTTGTGCAAGAACAAGAAGCTATACGTGAGGGTATTAAGCTCATGTTGAGAGATATCGATAGTCTTAATAAGAAACTTGATGTACTCGAGAAGCTAGCGCTTCCCAGATTAAAATCAAAGAATTCTAAAAAAGAAGATAAGAAATAATTCTATATCTTCTTTTTGAATTATCCTTCAATAACGCCATCATCAGCAAATTGCTTTGGAACAGAGGCTTCGTAGCGACCTTCAGTCTCAAGGGATTTGGCAATACGCTCTTCCTCTTCATCTAGGGCTTTGCCATGCCTTACATTGAAGTAAAGCAATAGAGGTGATGCCACGAAAATTGATGATAAGGTTCCAATAACCATGCTGATTAGGATAGGTAGTACGAATACTGCAATAACAGGCCCACCGAACATGAACAATGCTAGTACTGCAAGGAATGTTGTAACAACAGTTAAAATTGTCCGAGACAATGTTTCATTAATACTTTTGTTCAAAATTTCTACAAGGGTGATTTTGCGACAGCGCTTAATATTTTCGCGAATTCTATCTAACACAACAATGGTATCGTTAATTGAATAGCCGGCTGTAATTAGAATGGCTGTAATTGCCGTTTCGTTAAATTCAAGAGGGAACAAAGAATACATTCCTAAAATAAGAAAGCAATCGTGACCAAGAGCAATAACAGCACACAATGCAAAACGCCATTCGAACCTGAAGGCCACATAAATAAGAATACCAAGTAAGGCGTACAAAACAGCCATTAGTCCATTATGAACCATTTCATCGCCAACTTTTGGCCCGACAGTTTCTATTTTTCTGTATTCAACTCCATCGCCTAAAATTGCTTTAATGTTACTGACAGCGGTTTCAGGGATGTTGCTTTTGCCTTCAGCATTTTCAAATTTAATCATTAGGTCTTGAGCTGAGCCGAATTCCTGAATGGCAACTTCACCAAGTTTCAAAGGCTCAAGTTGTTCACGTAAATGAGAAATATTTGGGATGGTTGGCATGCGAACTTCCATGACCACGCCACCTTTGAAATCGATGCCATAGTTAAGACCTTTAAACAGCAGGCTACCCATGAAAATGAGGGTTGATAGAATCACAATAGAGAATGTGATTTTACGCTTACCAATAAAGTCAAAATTGGTGTTGTGGGGAATAAGATTTAGAACAGCCATATTTTTCCTTAAATGGGCAAGGTTTGAACTTGTTTGTTTTTAAACCACCAAGCTGTTACTAGTTTAGTAACAGATAAGGCAGTGAACATTGATACAGAAATGCCAATTGCTGTGGTAACTGCGAATCCGCGAATGGGACCTGAACCAAATTCATACAACACACCTGCAGCAATAAGCGTGGTAAGGTTAGAGTCTATAATAGTGGTCATAGCGCGTTCGTAGCCTGCTTCAATGGCAGCTAAGGCGGCAGTGCCTGCTCTTAGTTCTTCTTTTATTCGCTCATAGATCAACACGTTAGCATCAACGGCCATACCAATGGTCATTGCAATGCCAGCAATGCCTGGAAGAGTAAGCGTTGCTTGTAACAAAGAAAGACCTGCAAAAAGTAGGACCATGTTAAACACTAATGCTAGGTTTGCAAAAAGACCAAACATAGAATAGCCAAGGAACATAAAGACAGAAACCATTAGAAACGCGATAACAGTAGCGTTGCGTCCATCATGAATTGAATCTGCGCCAAGGCTTGGGCCAACTGTGCGTTCTTCAACAACTTTTAAAGGAGCGGGCAGAGAGCCTGCGCGCAACAGCAAAGCCAATTCATTTGCTTCTCTGATGGTTCGAAACCCACCTGATATCTCTGCATTGCCATTTGGAATGGCTGATCTGAATACTGGTGCAGTAAGTACTTTTCCATCTAATACAATGGCGAATTGCTTACCAATGCTGTTGGCTGAAATATCAGCAAATTTACGAGCTCCAACATTGTTAAAGCGCAATGAAACACCAATTTGACCAGTTTGAGGATCCGTTGTAGCCTGCGCATCAACTAAATTATCGCCACTTACCGAAACTTGGTTTCTTACTGCAATTTTATGTGCGCCGTCCTCTTCTCCGCCACGAATATAATCCATCATAGTTGAGTCAGGTCCTGCATGACCTGTATTTTGTGCGCCACTATCAACCATATTGAAAGTCATTTTTGCGGTTTTACCAAGACGTTTTTTAACTTCTTGAGGGTCATCAACACCAGGAAGTTGAATAATAATACGATCATTTCCTTGACGAAGAATGGTTGGTTCCTTAGTGCCTGTTTCATCGATACGACGACGAATAACTTCAATTGATTGCTCGATAATTAATTTTGAGCGATTTTGTGCAGCAATTGGGTCAACACTAATGCTGACTTGTCCCTGTTCAGAAACTTCTGTTAGAAGTGACGAGTCAATTTTTTTGATGATGCTAGAAATTTTATCTTTATTGGAAATATCCTTTAAATCAAAAAAGAGTTTAGGATTGCTTTCTCTTCCTTCAACACGAAGGTTCAAGTACATTATGTGTTCTTTGCGGAGTGCCGCACGTACATCAGCAAGAAGGTTACTTAAAAATTCTGCATTAACAGCTTTTAAATCAACTTCTAACTGAAGGTGTGATCCACCTCTTAGGTCAAGTCCAAGACTTACTGTGTTCTGTAACCAAGAAGGAAATTTTTCAGCAAGTTCTTTGCTTACCATATTCGGTAAGCAAAAAAGTATGCCGGCTACGCAAGTCGCAATAATTGTAATTTTGCGTGTTTGAGATAATCCAAATAACATCATGGGTTTTTATTCACTTACTTAGATTTTTTGGTTGGTTTTTTTGAAGCTGTTTTTTTAACTGCAGAATTTGTTGCTGCTTTAGCTTTAGTTGCTGCTTTTTTAATTGCTTTTGTAGGTTTAGCAGAAACAGGCTTTGCCATTTTAGGAGCTGCTACTTTAGCTGCAGTAGTTTTCACAGTTTCGGCAACCGGGTGAGTTTTTGCAAGAACTTCAGTTACTGTTGCTTTAACAACACGAACTTTTACATTGTCAGCGATTTCAAGACTGATTTCACCGTCGTTAATAATTTTATCAACAGTTCCTAAAAGACCACCAGCTGTTACAACGCGATCGCCACGACGTAATTCTTTTAAAACCTCTTGATGAGCACGAGTCTTTTTTTGCTGTGGGCGTAAAATAAGGAAATAGAAAATGACAAAAATAAGGACCAGCGGAATGAGTTGCATCATGTCAAATCCTGCTCCGCCACCATTGGCAAATAACATTGATGTGCTAAGAATTGAAGCTATTAAAAAACCTTTCACAAAACTCTCCTTTGTAAACTTAAAATTTAGTACATGGTTCACCCTAACAAAATTTATGGTACATTCCCAGTGGGTATTTAGAATTTTAGAAAATTAATAATGGATTTTATTTTTGAGTATTACGCCTGGATTAAGGTAATGCATATTGTTTCTATTGTTGCATGGATGGCAGGCTTGTTTTATTTGCCAAGGCTTTTTGTGTATCACACAGAGTATCCCGAGAACGGAAAAATGTTAGAGGTGATGGAGGAAAAGCTTTTTCGAATGATTATGCAACCAGCAATGCATATGGTGATTTTTACAGGTGTTTTGTTGCTATTTATGCCAGGTTACTCAGTTGCACCTTGGGTTCATGCAAAACTTACTTGCGTATTTTTGTTAATTATGTTTCACTTCAAGCTAGGCAGTTGGAGGAAACAACTTAAACAAGGTGTTTGCTCTAAGTCTTCAAAGTTCTTTAGAACCATCAACGAGATTCCCACCGTCCTTCTAATTTTAATAGTCATATTTGTTATAGTAAGACCTTTCTGAGAGAATTTATGCATTTACAAGATTTAAAAAAGAAAACCCCAGCTGAGCTTTTAATTATTGCTGAAGAGCATGATATAGAGAGTGCAAGCAGCTTGCGTAAGCAAGATTTAATGTTTGCAATATTAAAAAAATTAGCTGAAAAAGATATTGCAATTTATGGCGATGGAGTCATAGAAATTTTGCAGGATGGTTTTGGTTTTCTTCGCTCTCCTGAATCAAACTATTTGCCAGGTCCCGATGATATTTATGTTTCGCCAAACCAGGTGCGCAGGCTTGGGCTTCGTACAGGTGATAGTGTAGAAGGTGAAATTCGTGCTCCCAAAGAAGGTGAGCGCTACTTTGCATTAATAAAAATTAAAAAAATTAATTTTTCAGAGCCAGAAGAAATACGTCATCGTATTAATTTTGATAACCTGACTCCTTTATATCCAGATAGGCGTTTGAATCTTGAGTATGGAGAAGGTAAGCCTTCTAAGGATTTTACATCGCGAATTATAGATTTGGTTTCTCCAATGGGTATGGGGCAACGTGCGTTAATTGTTGCACCACCTAGAACAGGTAAAACAGTGATGTTACAAAGCATCGCACACTCTATTACCACTAACCATCCAGATGTTTACTTAATTGTTTTATTGATTGATGAACGTCCTGAAGAAGTAACAGACATGGCAAGGTCGGTAAAAGGCGAGGTTGTCAGTTCAACTTTTGATGAGCCAGCAGCTAGACATGTTCAAGTTGCTGAAATGGTTATTGAAAAAGCAAAACGTTTAGTTGAGCAAAAAAGAGACGTTGTTATTCTTCTGGATTCAATTACTCGTTTGGCACGTGCATATAACACGGTGGTTCCTTCATCAGGTAAGGTTTTAACTGGTGGTGTTGACGCAAACGCGTTGCAACGTCCAAAGCGTTTCTTTGGTGCTGCACGAAATATTGAAGAAGGTGGCTCGTTAACAATTATTGCTACGGCTTTGGTTGATACTGGATCACGTATGGACGAGGTTATCTTTGAAGAATTCAAAGGTACAGGAAATGCGGAAATTGTGCTTGAGCGCAAGCTTTCAGATAAGCGTGTTTTCCCAACAATTGATATTAACAAGTCGGGTACACGTAAGGAAGAATTGCTGGTAACAGATAAGGCAGAGCTTGCTAAAATGTGGGTGTTGCGTCGTATTCTTAACCCTATGGGTACGGTTGAAGCGATGGAATTTTTGCTGGATAAGCTTAAATTTAGCAAGACTAACCATGACTTTTTCCAGACAATGAATACCTAAGGTGGGCGATGTTAACCCTGAATTACTGTATTTATGATTGCTTTGCAGAGGTTCCGTTTCAGGGGCACGCTGCTGCTATTGTTGATGTTCCAAAAAAACTTGATCATGAGCTAGCAACTAAAGTTGCAGTTGAGCTTTGTCAAACGGTTACGTGTTTCGTTTGGAAAGAAAAAGGCCAAGTTTGGGTTGAGACTTTAACTAAAGATGGCAGTATTTGGCCAATTAGCCATGGCTTGCTGGGTGTTGCTAAGCATCATGCTGTTGAGCAAGAAATTCTGTATACATCTGGCGGTTCGTTTGAAGTTCAAACAAAAAAAAACACTGTGGTGGTTTCTGTTCCAAAGCTTTGCTTGGAAATTACGGAAATGCCAGAACGATTAAATCAAGCGTTTGATATTATGCCTGTGTCAGTTCGTGAAATGGGAAAAACATGCGTGGTTGAGTTACGCACTGTTGAGGAGCTTGCAAATCTAGAGGCTGATTTTAACAGAATTGCTCGTCTTGATTACGATCGAATTGTGTTAACCGCAGAAGATGATACTATTCCATATGATTATGCATACCGTTATTTTTCCCCCAAACATAATATCAATGAAAATAATGGCAGTTTGTACGTTCAAACTTTTTTACCTTTGTTTTGGTCGGAGCGTTTGAAAAAAGAACATTTTTCCTTTTTGCAGTTGAGTGAGCGCAAATCAGTAGGTGAGGCGACAATTAGTAGGGATTTTGTTCAAGTTGCAGCGCCAGTTAAAAAAATATTTGAAGGTGCTTTGAAAGTGTTATGAAGCTTTTGTATGTTGTTGCAAAGTCTGAATATTTTTTAAGTCATCGCTTCTCTTTATGTCTTCAGGCCCAATCATCGGGGTTTGAGGTTGCTGTGGCAACGACAGAATTTTTTAAAAAAAATAAATCAAAAATAGCTGACATGAATACTTTTTTGGTAAGGTTTAAACGAGGAAGCTTAAATCCTTTCATTGAGATTAAGACAATTTTTGATTTACTTATTGCATTTAGAAAATTTAGACCATCGCTTGTGCATAATGTGGCGTTGAAGCCGGCATTATATGGAGCAGCCATAGCTAGATTTTGTGGAATACCCAGCGTTAATGCTATTAATGGATTTGGGTATATTTTTACATCGCGCCATATTAAGGCTCGTTTCCTAAGGCCTTTTGTAAAATCTGCGCTTAAATTCATTCTTAATCATTCAAGTGTTACGGTATTGGTTCAAAATCAACAAGATTTTGAATCATGCAAGTGGTTGCTTCCAAAAAGTGAATTATATCTTGTCCTGGGGTCGGGGGTGGATGCAAAAACTTTTTATCCGGTGGTTAGTCAGGGCATTTTTACCTTTACGCTTGTTGCACGCATGTTGTGGAGCAAAGGAGTAGGGGAGTTTGTTGAAGCGGCTGAGAATTTTGTAAAAAATAATCCATCAGTGAAAGTGCGTTTTTTGCTTGTGGGAGACCCCGATCCGGAAAATCCAGAATCAATTCCTTTGGCAATTTTAAAAAAATGGCACCAAGAGGGCGTGGTTGAATGGTTGGGGCATGAGGACAATATTCAGCATGTTTACGCGCAAACGCATGTGGCGGTTTTGCCAAGCTACAGGGAAGGGCTTCCTAAATCGTTGATCGAAGCGATGGCATGCGGACTGCCAATTATCACTACAGATGCAATAGGTTGTGGTGATATTGTGCATGATGGCAATGGTATAAAAGTTCCTGTCCAAAATGTTGTCGCTTTAGAAAAAGCATTTGAAAAATGTTTTTTTGATAAAAAATTATGTGAAAAAATGGGGCGGCAGGGTCGCAAGGAATCAGAGACAGTATACGCAAGTGATGTTGTTAACAGGCAAATTATAGAAATTTATACTAAAATTTTACAAAAAATCTAAAGAAAGATGTCTTGTTTGTCATAGGTGAATATGCTACTTGTAGCGGTAGTGTGAATATCCCTATCTTTTTTTGTGACCTACGTCGTTACTGAAGCGTGCATTAAGTGCAAGTATACTGACTGCGTTGAAGTTTGTCCGGTGGATTGCTTTTTTGAGGGGGAAAACATGCTAGTGATTGATCCTGAAATTTGTATAGATTGTGGTGTTTGTGAGTTAGAGTGTCCGGTTGAGGCCATATTGCCTGACACTAAAGAGGATGCTGGGGTTTGGTTAGAGCTTAACAGTGAATACTCTAAGAAGTGGCCAAATATTACTCGGAAAAAAGAGCCTCCTCCTGACGCAGATGCTTGGGCTGATGTAAAACATAAATATCCCGAGTATTTTAGTAAGAAGCCGTGAGCTTAGTTTGGCTCTTGAATTTTTGAAAATCGTTCCCATACCAAGGGAAGTACAAAAGTTTTTTTGAAGGAATGTATAATGGTGGCAAAGAATTTTAAAGTTGGTGAATACGTTGTTTATCCGGCGCACGGGGTTGGAAAACTCATTGGTAGTGAATCTCATAGTATTGCAGGTAACGAGCTAACTTTGCTTGTTATTAATTTCGAAAAAGACAAAATGGTATTGCGTCTTCCAAAAGAAAAAGCAAAAAATGCAGGTTTGCGCTCACTAAGTACAAAAAAAGAAATGGATGATGCATTGAAAATGCTTTCTATCCGTACGAAGCCACGTCGTGTAATGTGGAGTCGTCGTGCTCAAGAGTACGAATCAAAAATTAATTCGGGATTGCCCTCTTCGATTGCTGAAGTTATTCGCGATCTTTACAGGCGTGGAAACGATACAGAGCAGTCTTACAGTGAGCGTCAAATTTATCAAGCTGCAGTTGAGCGCTTCGTTCGTGAGCTTTCTGCTGTAGAGCAGCTAGATGAAAAAACAGCCATTGAAAAAATGGAATGTTCTTTACGTGTAGCTTAAGCAAAAGAAATGCTTGACTTTGGCTGTGTCCATTATTAGGATACACTGAGTTTAAAGGGAAAATTTACAAAATTAACACCTAGAGATGTAGTTTATGCCAACAATTAATCAGTTAATACGAAAATCAAGAGAGCCTAAGGTTAATCGCAATAAGGTTCCGGCTTTAGAAGCGTGCCCACAACGTCGCGGTGTTTGTACTCGCGTGTTTACAACGGCTCCAAAAAAACCAAACTCAGCGTTGCGTAAGGTAGCTCGTATTCGCTTAACAAATGGTTATGAAGTGACTGGATATATTCCAGGTGAAGGGCATAACCTTCAAGAGCACTCTGTTGTGCTTATTCGTGGCGGTCGCGTAAAGGACTTGCCAGGTGTGCGTTATCACATTGTGCGTGGTACATTGGATACGCAAGGAGTTAAGGATCGTAAGCAAAGTCGTTCTAAATACGGTGCGAAGCGTCCTAAGTAAAATAAATTTATTGAAGTTCTTTGAAATAGTGAAGAGGTTTAAACATGTCACGACGTCGTGCCGCGGTAAAACGCGAAATTAATCCAGATGCTAAGTTTGGTGATGTAGTAGTTGCTAAATTTATGAATTGTATGATGATGCAAGGAAAAAAATCTGTGTCTGAAAAGATTTTTTATGCTGCTCTTGATAAGATTCAGGAAAAAAGCGGAAAAAATTCTATTGAGCTCTTTCATGAGGCTTTATCAAATGTGAAGCCAGCTTTGGAAGTTCGTTCTCGCCGCGTTGGTGGTGCAACGTATCAAGTTCCGACAGAAGTTCGTTCTGATCGTTCTCAAGCGCTTGCCTTCCGCTGGTTGATTAACGCTGCTCGTTCTCGTTCAGAAAAAACAATGATTGATCGTTTGAGTGGTGAGCTAATGGATGCTGCTAATAGTCGTGGTGCTTCTGTTAAAAAACGTGAGGACACCCATAAAATGGCAGAGGCAAACCGTGCGTTTGCTCATTATCGCTGGTAGTAGGATTTAAGAGCATGGCACGTACAACACAATTAAATCAGTATCGTAATATTGGAATTATGGCGCATATAGACGCCGGTAAGACCACTACTACAGAGCGAATTCTTTACTATACAGGTAAATCTTATAAGATTGGTGAAGTTCATGAAGGCACTGCCGTTATGGACTGGATGGAGCAAGAGCAAGAGCGTGGTATTACTATCACTTCTGCTGCGACCACCTGTTTTTGGAATGATCACCGTATTAACATTATTGATACTCCTGGTCACGTTGACTTTACTATTGAAGTTGAGCGTTCTCTTCGTGTTTTAGACGGAGCCGTTGCTGTATTTGATGGTGTTGCAGGTGTTGAGCCTCAGTCTGAGACTGTTTGGCGTCAAGCTGATAAATACAAAGTTCCTAGAATTTGCTTCATAAATAAGCTAGATCGAATGGGCGCTGATTTTTATCGTTGTGTTGACATGATTGTTGACCGTCTTGGCGCTCGTCCTCTTGTGACAATGTTGCCAGTTGGTGCGGAAGCAGACTTTGCTGGTATCGTTGATCTTGTTAATAATAATGCAATTATTTGGCGCGATGAGAGTCTTGGTGCTCAATTCGATATCGTTGAAATTCCTGCGGAATTAAAGGAAAAAGCGGCTGAATATAGACATCGTTTGATTGAAACTGCTGTTGAAGCAGATGATGCTTTGATGGAGTCTTATCTTGAAGGTAAAGAGCCAACGGTTGCTCAACTGAAGGCAGCTATTCGCCGTGGAACAGTTAATAGCATGTTTGTTCCTGTTCTTTGCGGAAGTGCATTTAAGAATAAGGGTGTTCAACCATTGCTAGACGGTGTTGTTGATTACCTTCCTTCTCCGGCAGATATTGGTTTTGTTAACGGAATTGATGATCGTGGAAACGAAGTTATTCGTAAATCAGAAGATTCTGAGCCATTTTCTGGCCTTGCTTTCAAAATTATGACAGATCCATTTGTTGGTTCAATTACATTTATGCGTGTTTACTCTGGTAAGCTTGAATCTGGCTCTGGGGTTGATAACTCAACAAAAGATAGAAAAGAACGCGTAGGCCGTATGCTTTTGATGCATGCAAACTCACGTGAAGATATTAAAGAAGCCTATGCGGGAGACATTGTTGCATTGTGCGGTTTGAAGTGCACAACAACTGGTGACACTCTTTGTGATAGCAATAATCCAGTTATTTTAGAAAAAATGGAATTCCCAGATCCTGTTATTGAGATCGCGATTGAGCCAAAAACAAAGGCCGATCAAGAAAAAATGGGTATTGCATTGGCTCGTTTGGTTTCGGAAGATCCATCTTTCCGTGTTCATACTGATCAGGAGACTGGTCAAACAGTTATGAAGGGAATGGGGGAGTTACATCTTGAAATTAAGGTTGATATTCTAAAGCGTGAATACAAAGTTGAAGCAAATATTGGTGCTCCACAGGTTGCATACCGTGAAACTATCACCAAGGCTGCTGACTATGATTACACTCATAAAAAGCAGAGCGGTGGAGCAGGTCAGTTTGCTCGCGTTAAATTTACATTTGAGCCACTAGAGCCAGGTTCAGGCTTTGTCTTTGAAAACAAAGTTGTGGGTGGTTCTGTTCCAAGAGAGTATATTCCAGGCGTTACAAAAGGTTTGGAATCAGCTCTTGGCACAGGTGTTGTTGCAGGCTTCCCCACTATTGACTTTAAGGCCACCCTTACAGATGGTGCATATCATGATGTTGACTCGAGTGCTTTGGCATTTGAAATTGCTTCACGTGCAGCATTCCGCGAAGGTATTTTAAAGTGTGCCCCGAAGTTATTAGAGCCTGTAATGAAAGTAGAAGTAGTTACACCAGAAGATTATTTGGGTGATGTAATCGGTGACTTGAATAGTCGTCGTGGTCAGGTTACTGGTATGGATCAACGTGGAAATGCACGTGTGATCAATGCATTGGTGCCTTTGGCAAATATGTTTGGTTATGTGAATACTTTGCGTTCAATGTCGCAAGGGCGTGCACAATTTTCTATGGTGTTTGATCACTATGAACAAGTTCCGCAAAATGTAGCGGATGAAATTAAAGCGAAGATGGCGTAAGGAGCTTAATCATGTCAAAAGAGAAATTTTCAAGGAACAAACCGCACTGTAACATAGGAACGATTGGTCACGTTGACCATGGAAAGACATCGTTAACAGCGGCGATTACAAAAGTATTAGCTGAAAGCGGTGGCGCACAATTCATGGCGTATGACCAAATTGACAAAGCACCAGAAGAAAGAGCGCGCGGAATTACGATTTCGACGGCACACGTTGAGTATGAAACAGCGAATCGTCACTATGCACACGTTGACTGCCCAGGACACGCTGACTATGTAAAGAACATGATCACCGGTGCTGCACAGATGGACGGAGCAATTTTGGTAGTATCAGCAGCTGATGGCCCAATGCCTCAAACACGTGAGCATATTTTGTTGGCGCGTCAGGTTGGAGTTCCAGCATTGGTTGTGTTCATGAACAAAATTGACATGGTTGATGACGAAGAATTGGCTGACTTGGTTGAATTAGAAGTTCGTGAACTTCTTTCGCTATACGGCTTTCCAGGAGATACTATTCCAATCATCAGAGGTTCTGCATTGTGTGCACTAGAAAGCCGCGATGATGCAATCGGTAGAGAAGCAATTCTAAAGCTTATGGCTGAAGTTGATGCATCTATTCCACAGCCGGCACGTGCTGTTGATAAGCCATTCCTGATGCCAATTGAGGATGTGTTCTCAATTTCAGGTCGTGGTACGGTTATTACAGGTCGTGTAGAGCGCGGTATTGTGAACGTTGGCGACGAAATGGAAATCATTGGAATTCGTCCAACGACAAAGACAATTGTAACGGGCGTGGAAATGTTCCGTAAGCTGCTTGATCAAGGTCAGGCTGGTGATAACATCGGTGCACTTCTTCGTGGTACAAAGCGTGAAGATGTAGAGCGTGGTCAAGTATTGGCGAAACCAGGAAGCATAACGCCACACACAAACTTTGAAGCAGAAGCATATATTCTGACCAAAGATGAAGGTGGACGTCACACACCATTTTTCACGAACTATCGTCCACAGTTTTACTTCCGTACAACGGACGTAACAGGCGTGGTAACGTTGGCAGCAGGTACCGAGATGGTAATGCCTGGAGATAACGTGAATGTGAATGTGGAATTGATTGCACCAATAGCAATGGACGAAGGTTTACGTTTCGCAATTCGCGAAGGTGGACGTACCGTCGGTGCTGGTGTCGTTGCTAAAATTCAAAAATAAAAACGGGATGGAATAAGGTCGAGTTTTATGGAAAACCAAAGCATAAGAATTCGTTTACAGGCGTATGATCACCGTTTATTGGATCAGTCTGTGAAGGAAATAGTGAATACGGCAAAACGTACAGGAGCAAATGTTCGCGGTCCTATACCAATGCCAACTCATATTCAAAAGTTTACAGTGAACCGTTCACCGCACATCGATAAGAAGTCGCGTGAACAGTTTGAAATTCGTACACACAAGCGTGTTATAGATATAGTTGATTGGATGCCTCAGACAGTTGATGCATTAATGAAACTTGATCTTGCATCCGGTGTGGATGTAGAAATTAAGTTATAAGGTGGCGGGTCCTATGCGTAGTGGATTAATCGGACGTAAGTTGGGTATGACCCAGTTGTTTAATGAACAAGGTGCCCAAGTGGCAGTAACTGTAGTCCAGGTAAAGCCTTGTGTGGTAGTTTCTCAAAAAACTGCTGAAAAAGATGGATACAATGCAGTGCAGTTGGGCACAGACCCAATCACAGCAAATAAGCTTTCTAAGCCTATGCGTGTGTTTTACGAAAAGAAACAAGCGGAGCCAATGCGTTATCTGCGTGAATTCAGAGTGGATGCAGCAAATATGCTTGATGCTGGTGTAAAGTTAGAAGCTAGCCATTTTTTAAAGGGTCAGCTTGTAGATGTTGCTGGTATTACTGTTGGTAAGGGCTTTGCTGGTGGAATGAAGCGTCATGGGTTTGGCGGTATGCCAGCTTCTCATGGTGTGTCAGTTACTCACCGTGCGCATGGTTCGACAGGTAACCGTCAAGACCCAGGAAAAGTGTTTAAGAATAAGAAAATGGCTGGACACATGGGTGTGGATCGTGTTACAACCTTAAATCTGGTTGTTGAAGATATTGATGCTGATCGCGGTCTTGTATTTATCCGTGGAAGTGTTCCGGGTTCTAAAAATGGTATCGTATATATTCGCGATGCAATTAAAGTTGCAAGATAGGTTATTGTCATGAAATTAAAAGTTGTCAATCAAAATGCCAAAGCAGTTGGTGATATCGAATTAGATGATTTGGTCTATGGCTTAACTCCGCGCGAAGATATTTTGGCTCGAGTGGTTACATGGCAATTAGCTAAGCGTCGCTCAGGAAACCATAAAACGAAAGTTAGAAGCGAAGTAAGTGGTTCCACTAGGAAAATTTACAAGCAAAAAGGTACTGGTAGTGCTCGACATGGAGCAAGACGTGGTGCGCAGTTTCGTAAGGGTGGTATTATATTTGGTCCTGTTGTTCGTTCGCATGAGTACGATCTGCCTAAAAAAGTGCGTAAACTAGGTTTGCGTATGGCTCTTTCGGCGAAAGCTCAAGCAGGTAATTTAATTATTATCGATAATCTGATGACTTCAGAGCCAAGAATTAACAAAGAAATAGCAGCTGCATTTCACTCAAGTTCAATGCTGTTTGTTGCTAACGATGCTGTGGATGTTAACTTTGCTCGTTCTATAAGCAATATAATAGGTTTAGATGTTTTGCCTCAAATCGGTGCGAATGTTTACGATATTGTGAGAAAAGAAAAAGTTATTATAACATCAGATGCAGCTAAAGCTTTAGAGGAGCGTTTGAAATGAGTAAGGAAAAGCAAATAGCATTGCACTTGTACGATGTGATTAAGCGTCCTTTGGTAACGGAGAAATCTCAAATGGGTTTGCAATCAAACCAATATACATTTGAAGTGCTTCCTGCGGCTACAAAGGCTGATATTAAGACAGCAGTAGAAACAATGTTTAATGTCAGTGTTGAATCAGTTAACACAATGAATAAATTTGGTAAGAATAAAGTTTTCAAAGGCCGTAAAGGTCAGCGACAAGATACAAAAAAAGCAATTGTTCGCCTTAAGTCTGGTGATTCAATAGCAGTTGGTTTGGGGGCGTAAAATGGCATTAAAAAAATATAAGCCTACGACACAGTCGCAACGCCAGCTAATTAACATTGATCGTTCTGAGTTATGGAAGGGTTCTCCATTAAAAGCGCTTACAGTAGGTAAATCTTCGAAGAGTGGTCATAACAACTACGGACGCATTACTTCATGGAATCGTGGTGGTGGACATAAACAAAGCTACCGTATTATTGATTTTTGTCGTGATAAGCATGACGATGTTGCAACAGTTGAGCGCGTTGAGTATGATCCAAATCGTACTGGTTTTATCGCTTTAATTAAATATAGCGATGGTGAGCAAAGATATATTTTGGCTCCGCAGCGATTAAAGGCTGGCGATCAAGTTGTTTCTGGTGATAAGGTAGACGTTAAACCAGGTAATGCAATGCGACTAAAAAATATTCCAATTGGATCTGTTGTTCACAACATTGAGCTAAAAGTTGGAAAAGGTGGTCAGCTAGCAAGATCTGCTGGAAATTATGCTCAAATTATGGGCCGTGACGGTCATAATGTGATTATGAAATTATGCTCTAGTGAAGTTCGCCTTGTTAATGGTGAATGCTTTGCATCAATTGGAGCAATGTCAAACCAGGATCATTCAAACCGTTCATATGGTAAGGCTGGTCGTATGCGTTGGTTGGGTCGTAGACCTATCGTTCGTGGTGTGGCAATGAACCCAATTGATCACCCTCACGGTGGTGGTGAAGGACGCACTTCTGGTGGTCGCCATCCGGTAACGCCATGGGGTAAAAAGACAAAGGGTAAGAAGACTCGTACTAACAAGCGTACAACAAAAATGATTGTACGTCGTCGTAAAGCGTAACGGAGGAAGTTGTGCCAAGGTCAGTTTGGAAAGGCCCCTTTTTTGATGGGTATCTTTTAAAAAAAGTGGAAGTTGTTAAGACTTCTGGACGTAAAGATGTGATTAAAACATGGGCTCGTCGTTCCACCATTATCCCTCAATTTGTAGGGGTTACGTTTGGTGTTTATAATGGGCAAAAGTTTATTCCAGTATTAGTGTCTGAGAATATGGTAGGTCATAAGCTTGGTGAGTTTTCACCAACAAGAAACTACTACGGTCATGGTTCTGATAAGAAAACTAAGAAGTAGGCTAAGTTATGCAAGTAAGTGAAAAATCTGCGCAAGTAGAGTTACGAAATATAAGAGTGAGCCCTCAAAAGTTGAATTTGGTAGCTCAATCTATTCGCGGTATAAAAGTTGATAAAGCAATGAATGCTCTTCGCTTTTCTCAGAAAAGAGTTGCGCACGATGTTCTTAAGGCTCTTCGTTCAGCAGTAGCAAATGCGGAAGCAAACCACGGTCTTGATGTTGATAACCTATATGTAGATCAAGCATTTGTTGGAAAAGGTTTGTGTATGCGTCGCTTTCAAGCGCGTGGTCGCTCAAAGAATGGTATTATTAAAAAATTCTTTAGTCACTTACGTATTGTTGTGACCGAAAAAACTGTAGAAGAAGGTAATTAGTATGGGTCAAAAAGTTAACCCCATTGGGTTTCGCATTGGAATTAACAAAACCTGGGATTCTCGTTGGTTTAGTGGTAAGGATTATGCAAATTTTCTGCACCAAGATTTTGCCATTCGTGAGTACGTTGAGAAAACCTTTGCTCAGGCTGGAATTTCTCGTGTTGTTATCGAGAGACCTTCTAAAAAAGCACGTGTAACTATCCATGCTGCGCGTCCTGGTGTTCTCATCGGTAAAAAAGGTGCTGACATTGAGAAGCTAAAGAAGAAAATTGGAACTCTTGCTAATGCTGAGGCTGCTATTAATATAGTTGAAGTCCGCAAGCCAGAGTTGGATGCGAAATTAGTTGCTGAAGGAATTGCACAGCAAATTGAGCGTCGTGTTTCTTTCCGTCGTGCTATGAAGCGCGGAATGCAAACTGCAATGCGTATGGGGGCTTTGGGAATTCGTGTGAATTCATCAGGTCGTCTGTCTGGCTCCGAAATTGCTCGTATGGAGTGGTATCGTGAAGGACGTGTGCCATTGCATACACTTCGTTCTGATATAGATTATGGTACAGCTACCGCTAAGACTACTTACGGTGCTATTGGTATAAAAATTTGGATTTATAAGGGTGAGATTAAAGAACATGACCCAATGATCCATGATAAACGTGCTGCTGCAGTATAAGGAATTAAGCCATGTTGAGTCCAAAGAAAACAAAGTTTCGTAAGGCCTTTAAGGGAAAAATTCATGGTGTTGCCAAAGCTGGTTTTTCAGTAAGCTATGGTGCATTTGGTTTGAAGGCTCTAGAGCCTGCGCGTATTACTGCAAGGCAAATTGAGGCCGCTCGACGTGCAATTACACGTCACATGCGCCGTGTTGGTAAAGTCTGGATTCGTATTTTTCCAGATGTGCCAGTATCAAGAAAGCCAGCTGAAGTACGCATGGGTAGCGGTAAGGGTGGCGTAGAATTTTGGGCGTGCAGAGTCAAGCCTGGAAAGATTATGTTCGAGTTGGATGGTGTTTCTGAAGAAGTGGCTGAGGTTGCTTTTAAATTGGCTGCTGAAAAGCTTCCTATCGAAACAAAATTTGTAAAACGTTTAGTTTAAACCTATATTAATTAGCGGTGATTGCTGTGAAGTTTGTTGAATTAAAAGAAAAAAATGCGAAAGCGCTAGTGGAATCTTTAGTTTCTATTAAAAAGGAACTGTTTAACTTGCGTATGCAAAAAGCCGAAGGAAAATTGGAGAAGACATCTCGTGTGCGTGAATGCCGTAGAGATTACGCTCGTGTGAAAACCAAACTGACACAATTAAAGTCAGCGTAAGAGAGAGTTAAGTATGCCACGTCGTGTATTGCAGGGTGTAGTTGTTAGTAACAAGGCTGCAAAAACAGTCATTGTTAAGGTTGAGAGAGATGTTATGCATCCTGTTTACCGTAAATACGTGAAAAGTCACAAAAAATATGCAGCTCATGATGAGAATAATGCATTCAATATTGGTGATATTATTCGTATTGTTGAGTCAAGCCCAATTTCTAAAACAAAAACTTGGGTAGCTCAAGAAAAAGTAGCGAAGTAGGGTGACGTATGATTCAGTCAGAGAGTAGATTAGAAGTAGCAGACAACTCAGGTGCAAAGGAAGTTCTTTGCATTAAAGTGTTGGGTGGTTCTAAAAGAAGATATGCTTCGGTAGGTGACGTTATTGTTGTTACCGTAAAAGATGCAGTGCCAAGAGGCAAAGCTAAAAAAGGTGAAATTTTTAGAGCTGTTATTGTAAGAACGAAGCAAGCTGTTAAGCGTGTTGATGGTTCTACAATTTCATTTGATAAAAATGCAGCTGTTTTAATTAATAAGCAAGGTGAGCCAATCGGAAGTCGTATATTTGGTCCAGTAACACGCGAACTACGTTCTGCTGGCTATATGAAGATTATTTCTCTTGCTCCAGAGGTATTATAATGACTCAGGTACGTTTTAAAGTAAAAAAAGGTGACTTAGTTGAAGTAACAACGGGTCGTAATAAAGGTCAACGTGGTGTTGTGCAAAAAGTACTTTTGCAGGACGAGAAGCTTATGATTGATGGCGTTAATAAAGTTATTCGTAACGTAAAACCATCAGCTACTAACCCACAAGGTGGTCAAGTTGAAAAGATTCTTCCGGTTCATGTGTCTAATGTGGCAATTGTTAATCCACAGTCGGATAAAATTGAAAAAGTTGGTGTTCGTGTTAATGCAGAAGGCAAAAACGAACGCTTTTTCAAAAAAACCGGCAATGCTATTTTGAAAGTTTAATCATGAGTGCAGCTAAAAAATTATATGAAACTCAAATCAAGCAAGCTATTAAAACAGAGCTTGGTTACAAAAATGTTATGCAAGTTCCGAAGCTTGAAAAAGTAGTTATCAATATTTGCGTTTCGGAAGCAACGCAAGATAGCAAAAAAATTCAAGCGGCTTACGATGACTTGATGCAAATTGCAGGGCAAAAGCCAGTTATTACAAAAGCTAAGAATTCAATTGCGAGCTTTAAGCTTCGTGAGGGCATGAACATTGGTGTGAAGGTTACGTTACGTAAAGATCGTATGTATGAGTTTATTGATCGTTTAGTGAATATAGCTTTGCCACGTGTACGTGACTTCAGAGGATTATCAAAAAAGAGTTTTGATGGAAATGGAAACTATTCTTTAGGTCTTAAAGAGCAGCTTGTATTCCCTGAAATTAACTATGACAAGGTTGATAAGATTCGTGGTATGGATATCACAATTTGCTCAACAGCAAGAAACGATGCTGATGCATTGGCATTGCTGAAAGCACTTAACTTCCCAATTCAAGGATAAAGAACAAATGGCAAAGTGTAGCTCTATCGAAAAAAATAAAAACCGCATAGCCATGGTTAAAAACCAAAGAGTTGGCCGTGCAGCGCTAAAAGCAATTATTTACAATAAGGATCTTCCTTTAGAGGATCGTATTCGTGCAACAATGAAGCTTGCTGAACGCCCAAGAAATTCAGCTGCAATTCGAGTTAGAAATCGCTGCGAAATATCAGGTCGTTCTAGAGGCTTTTATCGTAAATTTCAAATATCACGAATTGCATTGCGTGAACTAGGTAACCAAGGAATGATTCCTGGTTTAACTAAATCAAGTTGGTAGAAAAATTATGACAATGACAGACCCTATTGCAGATTTATTAACTCGTATTCGTAACGGCCAAAGAGCTCGTAAAGATTCAGTTTTATGTCCTTATTCAATTGAAAAAGAAGGGCTTGTTAAAGTTCTTCAAGAAGAAGGTTACATTAGAAACTACTCTGTTGGAGTTGCTGCGACTGGGCACAAAGAGCTAAAAATTGAGCTTAAATATCATGAAAATGAACCGGTTATACGAACTATTGATCGTATATCAAAGCCAGGTCGCCGAGTATATTCGCCTATTGCGACACTTGCTAAGGTTGCTAATGGACTTGGTATTTCAATTTTGTCAACAAATAGAGGTATTATCTCAGACGCTAGAGCTCGCGAACTTACAGTTGGCGGCGAAGTTTTGTGTAGAGTATTTTAAGAGGAATAAGCCATGTCACGCGTTGGTAAACATGAAGTAATACTACCTGCAGGGATAGCAATGTCTCAAGCAGGAAATGTAATCACTTTAAAAGGTAGAACTGGAACTAAAGATTACGAAGTTCCGGACTGTATTAATTTTGAAAAAACTGAAAAAGGTTTTTTGGTTAGTCCAAAAGAAACGACTCAAAGAGGACGTTCCCTTTGGGGCACAACCCAACGTAATTTGTCAAACATAGTAAAAGGTTTGGACAAAGGGTTTACCTTAAACATTACACTTGTTGGTGTTGGTTATCGTGCTGCTGTTGCAGGCAATAAATTGACTTTGCAACTAGGTTACAGTCATGATATTGTTTACGATATTCCAAAAGGAATTGAGATTAAGTGTGAAAAACCAACTGCGATCGCTATAACTGGCTTTGATAAGCAGCTAGTGGGATCTGTTGGGGCACAATTACGTGAGTATAGGAAGCCTGAACCATATAAAGGTAAGGGTGTTCTTAGGGAAACCGAGTTTATCATTCGTAAAGAAGGAAAGAAGAAGTAGCCATGTTAAGTTCAGCTCAGCTACAACAGCGACGCAAACAACGCATTAGAACGAAACTACGTAAAATTTCTGTAGGTCTGCCACGCTTGTGCGTGCATCGTACTAATTTGCATACATATGCACAAATTACTGATGGCAGTGGAACACAGAGCCTCGTGTTAGTAGGAACTCCTGGTAAGCCAGGAAGTTCTTTGAAAAATGGTTCGAATATTGAAGCGGCAAAATTTGTAGGCAAAAAAGTTGCAGAATTAGCCAAAGCAAAAGGAATTGATAAGGTCGTTTTTGATCGTTCTGGATATTTATATCATGGACGTATTAAAGCATTGGCTGACGCAGCTCGTGAAGCTGGTTTGAAGTTTTAAGGATAAAATATGGCTAGGCAAACAAAAGGTAATAATGATCAGCGTGAACGTGATCGTGAAGACCAAATCGTTGAGAAATTAGTAAATGTGCGTCGTGTAACAAAGGTTGTTAAGGGTGGTAAAACCATGCGCTTTTCAGCACTTGTTGTGGTTGGAGACGGCAAAGGTCGCGTAGGTTATGCGACTGGTAAAGCTAGAGAAGTTCCAGATGCCGTTAAAAAGGCAGTTGATAAAGCTAAACGCTCAATGATAAGGGTTCCTCTTCGTGAGGGGCGTACTCTTCATCATGACGTGCGTGCAAGATGTGGCGCTGGTATTGTGACATTGCGTTCGGCACCAGCTGGTACTGGAGTTATTGCCGGAGGTCCAATGCGTGCAGTTTTTGAAGCTTTAGGAATTCATGATATTGTTAGCAAATCAAATGGTACAAATAACTACCACAACGTGGTTCGTGCTACTTTTCAAGCATTACAAAGTGTTTCATCACCAAAAGTGATTGCTGCAAAATTAGGTAAGAAAATTTCTGATGTGCTTGTTCGCCGTGATGGCCAAGCTGCAGCAACCTCTAATTAGTAGGTGTAGAAATGGCAAATAAAAAAGCAAAAACAAAAGAAACTGTTAAAGTTCAGCAAGTTGGAAGCCCGATTCGTCGTGATTCTAAGCAAAGGTTGCATCTTAAAGGTTTGGGTTTGGGAAAATTGAATGCAGTTAGAGAGTTGGAAAATACTCCTGAAGTGCAGGGTTTAATTCGTAAAGTGCGCCACATGGTGCAAGTTGTTAGTGAATAGGTGAAGCATTATGTCTTTTACTCTTAATGAAATCCGCGATAACCCAGGAGCTCGTACAAAAGCGAAGTTACTTGGTCGTGGTATTGGTTCTGGCTTAGGTAAAACATCTGGTAAGGGTGGAAAAGGTCAGACTGCAAGATCTGGTGTTTCTTTGAATGGATTTGAGGGTGGTCAAAACCCAATTTATCGTCGTTTGCCAAAACGCGGTTTCAAAAATATTCATGCTACAAAAAAATATGAGTTAGATTTTTTCAAAATTAATTTGATGTTCGATAACGGACTAATCAAAGCTGGTGAGAAAATTGATAGAGATCTTCTGATAAAAGTTGGTTATATGCCAAAGTATTTTGAGGAGATTACTCTTCTTGGTAATGGAAAGCCTAAAGCTAAATTCAGTTATGCGGTTACAAAAGCTACAAAATCAGCTCAGTCACTAGTAAGTGAAAGTGGCGGCGAATTAATTATAGAATAGAGGAAAACTATGTCGTCTGCTATTGAACAGCTGGCTGCTAATATAAATTTTTCTACTTTTAAAAAAGCTGAAGATTTAAAAAAACGGATATGGTTTACTCTAGCGGCACTTGTTGTTTACAGGCTGGGTACATATATTCCTTTACCAGGTATTAATCCTCTTATTATCCAAGAATTTGTGCGTACTAATTCAGGCGGAATTCTTGGAATTTTAGATATGTTTTCGGGTGGATCTATCACTCGTATGACTATTTTTGCTTTGAACATTATGCCTTACATTTCATCAAGCATTATTGTTCAGTTAATGACTTCTATCTCTCCTCATTTAGAGGCGTTAAAAAAAGAAGGTGAAGTTGGTCGTAGAAAGCTTAATCAATACACCCGTTATGGAACAGTTGCTCTTGCGATGGTTCAATCATACGGTATCTCTGCTGGATTAGAAAAAATTCAAGGTGCGACTGGAATGGCTGTGTTAGAGCCTGGTTTTATGTTCAGGTTGTCTACAGTCGTGACTTTGACAGGTGGCACACTCTTCATTATGTGGCTGGGTGAGCAAATAACATCGCGTGGTATAGGTAATGGAATTTCATTAATCATTTACGCTGGTATCGTTGCTAACTTACCGCAAGCTGTTATTGGTACATTTGAGCTTGGTCGTCAAGGTGCATTGTCTGCAGTTGTTATTCTAGGGGTTTTAGTCCTTGTTGCTGCTGTCATTGGCTATGTTGTCTTTATGGAGCGCGCCCAACGTAAAATTCTTATTCAGTATCCTAAGAGACAAGTGGCAGTGAATATGCCAGCGGTCGCTCAAACAACACATTTACCTTTGAAGTTAAACAGCGCCGGTGTAATTCCACCAATTTTTGCTTCATCTCTATTGTTATTACCAGCGACCATAACTGGTTTTGCCGGAACAGGATCGCCTGACACTATTATGGGGAAAATTGGCGCGGTTTTTGCGCACGGTCACCCAGTGTATATGACTTGTTTTGCATCACTGATTATTTTCTTTGCTTTCTTTTATACAGCATTGATGTTTAATCCGAATGAAACGGCAGAGAACTTGCGCAAAGCAGGCAATTATGTCCCAGGTGTTCGTCCGGGTAAGGCTACAGCTGATTACCTTGATTATGTTTTGACAAGGCTTACTGTGGTTGGTGCATTGTATTTAGCGTCAATCTGTTTAATACCTGAATTGATATTAAGCAAATGGTCGCTACCTTTCTACTTTGGTGGAACTACAATTTTGATTGTTGTGAGTGTGACGATGGAAACTATTACACAAATTCAATCTCATTTACTAGCTCACCAATATGAAGGGCTTATAAAAAAGGCAAAGACTAAAGGTAAGAAGTAATGCATCTGGTTTTCTTAGGCCCGCCGGCGTGTGGAAAAGGGACCCAGTCAGCAGCCTTGGTTAAGAAATATGGTTATTATCACTTGTCTACTGGTGATCTTATGCGAAAAGAAATCGCAACAGATTCTGCTCTAGGCAAGATGCTAAAAAAAAATATTGAGACTGGTGTTTTGGCAGCATCTGAAATAGTTAATGAGCTGCTAAAGAAAGACATTGAAAACAACAGGCAAAAGAGTATATTATTTGATGGTTATCCGCGGAAGGTAGATCAAGCAGAATACCTTGATGCGGTGATAAAAGAGAATAAGGGTGCACTAAAGCAAGTATTTTACTTTGATATTGATGCGGAAGAGCTTTTTCAGCGTATTCTTAGTCGAATCACTTGCAAAGCTTGTGGAGCTGTGTATAATTTGCAAACCAACCCTCCGAAAGAAGATGGGGTTTGCGATAGCTGCGGAAGTCATGATTTGGTGAAACGTGGTGACGATAATGAAGAGATTTTAAAAAATCGAATTAAGTCGTTTTATGAAGAGACAGCCCCGCTTAGGGAATTTTACCAAAAGCGAGGAATTCTAACGGTGATAGATGCGCGGGCACCGGTAGAAATAGTAACAGAACAAATTGTAAACGCATTATAAGGAGCTAACCGTGGCACGTATTGCAGGTGTAAACATCCCAACACAGAAAAAAGTTTGGATTGCTTTGACCTATATTTATGGAATTGGTAAACACCAATCCAATTTGATTATTCAAAAAACAGGTGTGGACGGCGAAAAGCGTGTTCATTCTTTGACAGATCAAGAAGTTTTGAAAATTCGCGAACTCATTGACGCTGACCACAAAGTGGAAGGTGACTTGCGTCGTGAGGTAAGCATGAATATTAAGCGTCTAATGGATTTAGGATGCTATCGTGGCTTAAGGCACCGTAAAGGGTTGCCAGTTCGTGGGCAGCGTACACATACAAACGCTCGTACACGTAAAGGTAAAGCAATTGCGATTGCTGGTAAGAAAATGGTTGGCAAGTAAAAATTAAGGTATTAAATTATGGCACAAAAAACCGTTGCGCGTGTTCGTCGTCGTGAAAGAAAAAATATCGTAAATGGTATAGTTTACGTAAATGCGACATTTAACAACACTTTAGTAAGCGTAACAGATGAAGCAGGAAATGTTCTATCATGGTCCACTTCAGGAATGATGGGATTTAAAGGCTCTCGTAAGTCAACTCCTTATGCAGCTCAAATAGCAGCAGAGGATGCGGCGAAAAAAGCTCAAGAACATGGCGTGAAAACAGTGCGTGTTATTGTAAAAGGGCCTGGATCAGGTCGCGAAACTGCTTTGCGCTCTTTGCAATCAGTTGGTTTTACGATAACATCGGTTCGGGATGTAACTCCTGTGCCGCATAACGGGGTTCGTCCTCGCAAGCGTCGCCGCGTATAGCATTGGTTCAGATATAAATATAGTGAAAGAGAACAGTTGTGATTGAAAGAAATTGGCAATCGATGATTAAACCTTCAAAGATTCAGGTTCAATACCTTAGTTCGAATCTTAGAGAAGCTAGTATGGTTGCGGAGCCATTAGAGAGAGGCTTTGGTCTTACTTTAGGTAATGCACTGCGCCGAGTATTATTATCTTCTTTGCAAGGATCTGCAATAACTTCTATTAAGATAGAAGGTGTATTGCATGAATTTTCTGCGATCCCTGGTGTTCGTGAAGATGTTGCTGATATTATTTTGAACCTAAAGACTTTGGGAATTCGTTTAAATTCGGATATGCCAAAGCGCGTAACTATTGATGTAAAAGGTCCATGTATTGTAACAGGTAAAGATATTCAACATTCTTCGGATATTGAAATTCTTGATCCAGATTTGGTTATTTGCCATGTGGATGAAGGCGGTCATGTTGTAATGGAAATGACTGTTCAATCAGGTAAGGGTTATGTTCCCGCATCAGCACAACAAATTGAAGACAAAGCAATTGGCCTAATTCCAATTGATGCGATTTTCAGTCCTATTAAGCGCGTGGTTTATAAAGTTGATCAAACTCGTGTTGGGCAGCGTACTGACTATGATAAATTAACGTTGACTTTGACTGCAGACGGTTCAATAAAGCCAGATGACGCAATAGCTTATGCTGCGCGTATTATGCAAGACCAATTGCAGCAATTCATTAATTTTGAAGAGCCAAAGCCTGTTGGAATGATTGAGCGTCGTGGTGAACCATTGCCGTTTAATCGCAATATGCTTAAGAAAGTTGATGAATTAGAGCTTTCAGTTCGTTCAGCAAACTGTCTGAAAAATGAAAACATTTACTACATTGGTGATTTAGTTCAACGCTCTGAACCAGAAATGTTACGTACGCCAAACTTTGGTCGTAAGTCATTGAATGAAATCAAAGAAGTTCTTTCTATGATGGGCCTTGGATTTGGTATGTCTGTGCCAAACTGGCCACCAGAGAATATTGATGAATTAGCTAAATCATTAGAAGATCCATTTAACTAAGAAGTGAGAGAAAAGTCATGAGACACGGTATGTCAGGACGCAAGTTCAATAGAACAAAAGAACATAGAAAAGCTATGTTCAAGAATCTTGCGCAGGCTTTAATTAAGAATGAGCAGATTAAAACAACATTGCCAAAAGCAAAGGACCTTCGTCCAGTTGTAGAGAAGTTGATTACTTTGGCAAAGCGCGGTGGTTTGCACTGTCGTCGTCAAGCAGTGTCACAATTGCAAGACCAAGATGTCGTTAAGAAATTGATGGACATGGGCGATCGTTTTTCAGCGCGCTCTGGTGGTTATACACGTATTGTTAAAGCTGGTTTTCGTTATGGAGACAATGCGCCAATGGCTATTATTGAGTTTGTAGATTTTGATCCAGTTCAGGCTGTAGCTGCTTTAGAAGCTGCCGCTGCTGCGTAAAATTTAAGATTCTAAGTCTACTAGAGAAGGAAGCCTTTGTGGCTTCCTTTTTTTATGTCTGCTGCTTATTACCAATAAGATTATATTTACATCTTGCTGAGTTTCCCCTTCATAGCTTATGGTTGAAAAAATCCTATAAGAATCTATATGAAGCCATTTTACATTACAACGCCTATTTATTACGTTAATGATAAGCCTCATCTTGGCACAGCCTACACAAGCTTGGTTTGCGATATGATTGCTCGCTTTAAACGGCTTGACGGTTTTGATGTGAAGTTTTTAACAGGAACAGATGAACACGGCCAAAAAATTGAAAAAGCTGCTGCTGCCAAAGGTATAGCACCTCAAGATTTTGTTGATGAAGTTTCGCGGTCCTTTCGTCATATGGCTGAAATTCTTGACCTCACCAATGATGATTTTATTCGTACCACTGAGCCTCGGCATAAAAACGCCGTGCAACATTTATGGAAGCAATTGGTTGATAGTGGTAATATTTATTTAGGTGAATATGCGGGGTGGTATGCTATTCGTGATGAGGCTTTTTATCAGGAAGATGAAATTGTCGACGGAAAAGCACCCACGGGGGCGGAAGTTGAATGGGTTGCAGAATCAAGCTACTTCTTTAAGTTGTCGGCTTGGCAACAGCCATTGCTTGATTATTACGCCAAGCATCCCGATGCAATTTTGCCTGAAGCACGTCGTAATGAAGTGCTGCGGTTCATTGAAGGCGGATTAAAGGATTTATCAATTTCACGCCGAACCTTGAAATGGGGAGTGCCTGTACCAGGTGATCCTGATCATGTTATGTATGTTTGGCTTGATGCATTGACGAATTACCTTTCAGCGCTAGGGTATCCAAATGACGGGTATCAGAAGTATTGGGATCAAGCCATTCACATGGTAGGAAAAGATATTATTCGTTTTCACAGTGTGTATTGGCCTGCATTTTTAATGGCAGCGAATATTACGCCACCAAAAACTGTATTTGCCCATGGTTGGTGGACTGTTGAAGGTGAGAAGATGTCGAAATCATTAGGCAATGCAATTGATCCCGTAGAAATGGTAGATACTTATGGGGCAGATGCATTCCGTTATTTCTTGCTGCGTGACCTTTCCTTTGGACAAGATGGTGATTTTTCAAAAACAATGTTCATTAACCGCTTGAATACTGACTTGGCCAATGCTTACGGAAATTTGTGCCAACGCGTATTGTCATTTATTTACAAAAATGCTGATGCAACTATTCCAACACCAGGCGAATTCAGTGCCGAAGATAAAGCTCTTATGGCTATGCCAGCTGCATTGCTGCCAGCTTTACGTAACTCTATAGATAATTTCCATTTGAACCGTTATGCCGAGGCTGTATGGCAAATAATAGGAGAGGGCAATCGTTACGTTGATGCCCAAAAACCTTGGGCCTTGAAAAAGGAAGATCCGGCTCGCATGAACACAGTTTTATATAGTTTATGCGAATGCATTCGTCAGATTGCGATATTAACGCAACCTATTTTACCGGTTGCAAGTACTAAAATTTCAGCTATGTTAGGCCAGGAAAAAAATGATTTTTCCATGCTTGAAGTGGCCTTAAAGCCAGGTTTAAAAATTGATGAGCCGCTGCCACTTTTTGCGAAATATGTTTAAAGAAAGGAATTCGAAAATGAGAAAAATATTAGTGAGCCTATTGATGGGTGGATTTTGTAGCTTGATGGCTATGGATGAAGGCATTAATTACAATGATCCTGATGCAGTTTTTGCCAGATCGTTGCAAAAGCAATACGATCAAGAAGTGTCTCAGAGACTTCAAGAAGAGAGTAGTATCAAAAAAATGCCGCATGAAGGTTCTTTTAAAGATCTAGATGCGCCAGTTCAGGCGTTTGCAGTTAGTGCTGTTGGTGCAATAGAACCAAGCGGAGTGATTTTCCAAAAAATTCCAATAGCAAGTGGAGGGTTTATGGTTTTGATGGAGGGAGTTGCGTACCCAGTAGAATCTGATGTCCTTTATACGCATAACTTTGATAGGAAAATCTCTCATAGGACAGCTAGTAAATTTTTCAAGGTTGCTGATGAAAAAGTAGTGATTGAAGAAAGCACTGTCACCTTAAGACACCTGGAACAAAAGCCGGATGTGATAGAAGCAGACATTCTGTGGTGGGTAAATGAAGAGCGTAATGCCGTCTTATATCTTACTACTGAACATGGAAAAAGAGGAGTTAAGAGAGAAAACTGTTGGAAAAATTGTAATGTAAGCCTGAAAGTAACTATCAGAAGTTTGGCTGGAATATTTGATGGCATGGAAAGCGAAGTTTATAAGAGTGCACCTTTAAAAGCTTTCCCTAGTGTAGAAATACAAAGTAAAGGAAGAGAATGGTGCACAAAACAAAACCCATATATGTCAAGATATGAACCAGGTTGTGATTATTATCCAGGAGCATTCCCGGACCTGAGATTCATCTAAACTCTTCGTTAACCTTTTGTGGCGTATCCTAATAGTATAAGGGATTACGCTGCAAAGGTTCTCATGGCTGACTTCGAAGATGCCTGGGGCGGTTACCGCCTAACAACAGCTGAAATTATTTATCACATGCCGGATCATCCGTCACTTTTGCAAACCTACGTTTGGCAAGAATTTGATTTGGCCCCGCAATATCCGCGTTTGCAAGAATTTATAGCGTTTTGGCTGAAAGAAATTGAAGGAAAGCTTCATTCTGTCAAGGTTGGTATTGGAGGGCCTCTAATGCCGAATAAAGTTGAAACGCCTGAATTTACATTCTCTCTGCATTGAAATTAGAGTTAAGGCTTCATCAAAACGTTATTCCAAAATCGTTCCAGAGTTGCAGCTAATATTACTGGTGTTTCCTCCATAGGGTAGTGACCCGAAGGCAGGCATACTAATTGCGCTTTTTTAAAATCTTGGCATATCGTTTGTTGTAACCGTTGGGCATTATGCGCTGGAGCGTCGTAATCGCCGCAAACAACTAGCATAGGAATATCAAGTCCTCTTATTTGATCTGAAACATCCGTTCCGCAAAACATGTGCAAATAAGCGGCGCGTGCCTGTGAGCTAGAGCAGCTAAACCAATTTAGAGTCTTGCGTTCTGCAAACCAATCATGATAGCGATTTTGAGTCATGAAGTGCACAATTGCCTTTCCATTAATCATGTCACCTTTTGTAACTGCTTCTAAGTGTTCCATCACATCATCAGGAACCGGATTCCCACATGCAGGTACAGGACAAATAGCAGTAATGCTTTTAATTCTTCCAGGGGCTTCAATAGGTATGTACTGAACAATTTGACCACTCATCGAATGACCAACTAAATGAAATTGCTCAATATTTAGTTTATCTGCAATTGCTATAACATCGTGTGTTGCTTCTTCTATAGTGCAGATGCCATATATGCCTTTTGATCTGCCGTACCCGCGTAAATCAACAAATACAAATTTGTAAAATCCAGTGTTCAAATAAGGTCGAAAATTATCGTATGAGCTTTGGTCACTAAACCAATCATGGAGGATGAAAACTGTTTCAGGGCCATTGCCAAGCGTTGTGTAACCAAGTGTTTGCTGCATGTGTTTGGCGTTACTTATCTAGGATATTGTTACTAAGTTTAGTCATATTTATAAAATTTGTCAGTGTGTTCTATTTTTTTTACATATTTTTAACAAAACTTATTGACTTCCCCCGGTGTAGTGAATATATTCACAACTACAGCGCGAGAGTGTTGAACGATATTTGACAAGTGAAGAAGA
>JBAXJB010000012.1:0-38228 GCA_037138055.1 Alphaproteobacteria bacterium
TATCCTTCAAATAAACCAAAATACTTATCTAGTCTGAAATTTTGCAGAGGGTTCTGCCCAGCAACATAACCTGATGACCAGGCCCATTGAAAATTATATCCACCAAGCCATCCGGTAACATCAACAACTTCGCCAATGAAAAATAAGCCGGGAACTTTGTTGCTTTCCATGGTTTTAGACGATAATTCGTCAGTATCAACCCCGCCTACGGTGACCTCAGCTTTTTGGTAACCTTCACTGCCATTAATAGTGACTTTGAATTGGTGAATATCATTTGCTATATCAAACAGCGTAGTGTTTTTAAGGTCAGTAATTGCTTTCCCATAATCGGGGTGGGTAGCCATAACTTCTACAAAGCGATTTGCAAAATAGTTCTTCAAAAAATTAGCTACGGTTTGCTTGCTGTTTTTATGGGCAACAAATTCTTGTTTCAAATCAACATCAGGCAATAGGTTAATTACAATTTCTTCCATAGAAAATTTTTCCATATAAGAAGAAATTTGCAATATTGCCGGACCGCTTAGCCCGCGGTGAGTAAATAATATATTCTCACGAAACTGTACGTCCTTGTAGGAAACAACTGAGTTTTGTGAAACACCACTAAGCTGCGCAAATGTAGGAAGAGTCGATGCTTCAACTTTTAATGGCACCAAAGCTGGCTGTGTAGCCAACACCTTAATGCCAAATTGTCGTGCGATTTGGTAACCAAAGTCGGATGCACCAATTTGCGGAATTGATAATCCACCAGTGGCAATAATTACAGACGCAGCATGAATTACGCCTTCTGTGGTTGTAAGTACAAATTGATCATGCTTTTCAATTACAGTAACGGTGCAATTCAGGCGAACATCAACTTGGCCCTGCTGGCATTCTTCCAGCAGCATGTTAACAATTTGTTTGGATGATCCATCACAAAATAATTGCCCTAATGTCTTTTCGTGATATGCAATATTGTACGATTCAACTAGGTTTATAAAATCGTGCTGGGTGTACCTGGCTAATGCTGATTTTGCAAAATGCTTATTTGTGCAAATGTAGTTTTTTGGTGATGCGAAAAGGTTGGTAAAATTGCTGCGCCCACCGCCAGAAATACGAATTTTCTCACCAACTTTGGACGTGTGCTCAATAAGCATAACGCGCCGACCACGCTTGCCTGCAATTGCAGCTGCCATAAGTCCGGCAGCTCCAGCGCCTATGACAACAACGTCAGTTTGTATTTTTGGAATATTACTCAAGCTGCCACATCTGAATCAATTAAATACTTGCCCTTCAGGTAGAGCTGTTCATTAATTTGGCGTAACCGTAATTCAATGTATCCTGAATTAAATTCAGTTATTTTCATGCCCTTAGTGGCTTTTGCAACTTCGCTTAAAAATGCTTCTTTTTGCATATTGTTATCTTTAGCTTCTAGCTCAAGGAATATTCCAAAATCTGCAAACTCATCTACGGCAATAACAAATAGATCATCTTCATAAGTTGTGCGTTTTTTGTCCAAAATTAACAGTGTTTCAAGATTGTTCGTCTTTAAAAATTCAAGGTAGGTGTAAGGTTCTGGACACTTAATAGAAATCATTTTTTCCAAGGTTTCAAACACGTGAGTTGATGAAAGTTCAAAAGACAAAGCTACATTATACTCATGGCAGGTTACATGCTCATTCACATTATTTACGCCCAAGTGCTCTGGGTTAAATTTAAAATCTAGTGATTTTCCATTGCGTAATCTTATGAAAATTCCGTCTTGATAAAACAACCCATCAGAAGTATCCAGATATTCATCAACAACTAGTTTAGATGAAATAAATTTTTTATTTTTTAAAAAATCATCCAAATCACTAGGCAGTACTTGGAATCTTTTTTCCATTTCGATTGGGTTGCTCATGCATGCTCTCCATTATAAAAAAGCAGCTGAGAATTCAGCTGCTTTCGAGGTGTCTTTAATCTAATTTATGATTTAGTTTTTTCTTTAGTATCATCAGTAGGCTTGTTGTTTTCAGTCCACTCTTTTATACCACCCGCATAATGAGCAATGTTGATGTATCCCAATCCAATAAGACGCTCTGCTAAAGTCATGCTTGCAGGACAGCTTACGCTTCCACAGTACACAAGAATTTCAGCTGTTTTATCTTTTAATTTGGCGTGAATATCTTTATCATCAGCATTCGCTGCAAGGAAAATTGCTCCTTTTATAGCTTCTTCACCACTACCACGTGCATCAACAATGACTGCTTTTCCAAGCAATGCTTCAACTTCATTAATGTTTTTTTCTGCAATCACAACTGGTGTTGTTGGCTTTGCTTCATGCTTCTTTGCATGTTTCTTTGCATGCTTTTTTTCAGGCTTCTTTGTGTGGCCTACAAGTTTATCAGCTTTTGCACTAGCCACTTCTGCTGAAAGATCAGCTCCTAAAATAGCAATTAAAGCAAAGCTAACTGCCGAAAGTAAACGAATCATCATGGCGTTCATAAAATTCCTCTATGGTTAAAAGTTTGATTCATTAGCATTAGAGGGAAAAATCAGGCTAAAATCAAGTTATCAAATATTGAAAAATTACGGATTATTTTTTAGTGAATCAAAAAGTTGTGTTATGTATTCTTGATGGATGGGGAATAGGACCGGAAGATGCCTACAATGGCATTAAAGCCGCTACCTATTGGCCAACACTTTTACAAAAATATCCTAACACTCAATTGCAAGCTTCTGATCATTATGTGGGCCTGCCTGACGGGCAAATGGGAAATAGTGAAGTTGGGCACATGGCCATAGGTCTTGGTCGAGTGTTGATGCAAGACTTGCCAAAAATTGATCAAGCCATATCTAGCGGTAAACTCAAAACAAATGAAAAAGTTTTACAAGCAATAGAGCAACTTAAAAAAACGCAACGCCCTTGCCACCTTATGGGGTTGCTATCACCTGGTGGTGTGCATTCACACATGAATCATATAATTGAAGTCGCCAAGCTTTTAAGTGATACTGGAATTACTGTTCACGTGCACGGATTTTTAGATGGACGCGATACTCCGCCCAAAAGTGCAGCAAGCTATGTAGGTGAATTTTTAAACGCAATTGAAGGACATTCAAATATTCATTTAAGCACTTTGGGTGGACGCTATTTTGCTATGGACCGTGATAATAGATGGGAAAGAATTGAACTTGCTTATAAGGCAATAGTGCAAGCAAAAGCGCCTAAATTTTTAAATGCTGTTCAGGCAATTAATGATTCTTATGAAAGCGACATTACAGACGAATTTATTCTTCCAACGATTAGTGAAAACTACGCTGGAATGCAAAATGGTGATGGGCTTTGGATGATTAACTTTAGGTCAGATCGGGTTCGACAAATTTTACGTAGTCTTTTAGTCAAAGATTTTTGTCAGTTTGACCGTGGAAAAACTATTGATTTTGGGCCAACCTTAGCGATGAATGAATATGCGCAAGATCTTAATTCACTGATCCCGTCCGTATTTTCAAAAGATATTATTGAAAAAAGTCTTGGAGAGGTTATTGCAAGCCATGGAATGAAACAACTACGAGTCGCAGAAACTGAAAAATATGCCCATGTCACTTTTTTCTTAAATGGTGGGCGTGAAAAACCTTTTCAAAATGAAGAACGTATCATGATTCCTTCACCCAGTGTTGCGACCTATGATTTGCAACCAGAAATGTCAGCAGCCCAAGTGACCCTAACAGTGGCCCAAGCAATGGAACGCAACGACCTTAGTCTTATTGTAGTGAATTATGCCAACACCGATATGGTAGGGCACACTGGTGTTATTGATGCAATTTATAAGGCTGTAGACTGTGTTGATGCTTGCGTAAAAACTCTAGAGCAAAAAGCCATAGAACATAAATGGACTCTTTTAATAACGGCTGATCATGGCAATGTAGAGTGCATGCGAGAAAAAGACCATTCGACACCTCATACAGCACATACTTGTAATCCCGTGCCCATTGTATTGGTAAATGGTAATGCTAAACATTTAAATGCGGGCTCTCTTGCTGATGTTGCGCCAACAGTTTTAAGCATAATGGGGATTACCCAACCAAAAGAAATGACGGGCACTTCACTGCTATGTTAAAAGTCTTATTCATATTTTTTTGTTTTTTTTCGCTTCGCTGTGAAGTACATACAGAAGTGCTTGAACAAGTACAAAAATGGCATAACATCCAACAACAGCTTGTCATTTTGTACAGTCAGCACACTCAAATAAATAGAAACAAAGCTAATGCTGACCAAGAATTTTTTCACATTCAGCAGCAATTAGGGGCAATTTATCTTGCACAAAAACGTTACCAACTTGGGTTTGGCACTGCCCTACTACCTTCTGAAAAGGCAGTACATAATTACGTTAGAAAAAAAACATTTCTAACTTTAAAAACTAAAGAGCTTGTACCTTTGTACACAAAGTATGCGCAAGAATATCAAAAAAAATATGCCAGTGGTGACTTTGAGCGAATTCAAAAATTAATCAAACAACTTGAAGCGTTAAATGTGTTGCACATAAAATTATTTGAGCAAAATTCTCAATCACACGGGCTAAAATATTGGTCAGATACATCAAAATTTAATGAAATTTCTTCGATTCAGAATTGCATTAAAAAATTACCTGTGGGCACAGCAAGTAATAAGCCAAACCACTTGTTAAATTGGATTACACCAGTTGCAGGAATTCGAGAAAATTCATTAAAAACAATATGGACGCCTCTTGCAGGGGCCATTGTTCTTTGTCCTGATAACGGTACAATATCCACAATTGGTTTATTAGATGGAAGCATTGTTGTTTTTATCAAACAGCAGCACTTTACTTACGTTGTTACAGGCCTAAGTAAATGCCTTGTCAATATGGGTGACAAGCTAACACAAGGAGAACCTCTGGGATTTTGCGCTGAAGAAAATCCATGTTTAGTTGAATTGCAATTGTGGCATGATGATGTAACGCTAGATCCAGAGCCCTATCACAAGGTCGTACAGCTATGAAATTATCTATCATTTTCTTTTTGTTATTAATTGGTTGCTCAAATCCCTATCAAGATTTACACGACAGCCTAGATGAAACTCTCAAAATTATTGATACTCTATACCCAGAAAAACCTGATCAAGATAGACTCCGTCAAGGCATGATACATGGGTTAATTCAAGGAATAGATGCACACGGATCTTATTTGAATGAAATGCAAATCAAATCCTTAAGAGAAGCTGTTGATGGAGGGGAATTAAAATTAGGAATGATTTTAACTAAGCACAAAGATGGTTTGCTGGTCAAAAAAGTTTTTGAGAAATCAGCATCATATGCAGCTGGAATTAAGGCCGACGATATTTTAACGCAATTTGATAAATCATCTTTAAAAAATATTGAACTGAATGATTTTCTAAATCTTATAAAAGAAAAAAAAACATATGACATTGTACTTTTAAGAAACAGACAAAAACTCACGAAAGAGATTATTCCGGGCCATTTCACACCGCCAACCGCAGAATTAAAATGGTTTGGGAATGTTGCTTGTTTGAAGTTTGGTTGTGTAAGCAAAGAAGCTGCTGACGAAATACGTAATCATATTCAAAAAATTAAAACCAACAAAAAACTATCAGGATTTATTCTTGATATACGCGATTGCCCTGGGGGCAGCTTTGAATCAGGAATCGGTATAGCTAGTCAATTTTTAGATGGACACGTTGTCGTTGAAATGCAAAAAAAAGATGTTTTTTCAAAATTTTGCTCTTCAGGTCCTGACACTTTAAACAAGCTTCCATTAATTGTATTGCAAAATAAAAATACCTGTTCTGCTGCGGAAATTATTGCAGCTGCATTAAAAGCGAATAAGCGCGCAACACTTATTGGTCAAAATACAGCAGGAAGTGCAACTGCAAAAGAAATGGTTTCTTTCCCTAATCGTAAAGACGGGGTAATTATTTCAATTGCATTCTTAAATGACCCCCTTGGAAAAAGGATAGGTCATGAAGGAGTAGAGCCTGATATGCGTATAAAAGAAATAGTGGCGTCTAAAAACAAAGATTTGTACATTGAAAAAGCTTTGAGTGTTTTTAGAACTAAGTAGAAAAAATTGGTAACTTTCTTGTTTTCTGTTGACAAAAAAGGCAATAAATGTGATCATACTTACGTATAACGTGTTAAATGCATTTATGGAAATGTTCTTTATTTCTTTAAGAAATTCTCTATCAAGTAAGCCCTCAGCTTTGTCTGGCGTTTGGCGTTGGCGTAGCTAATCTTTAAACACCCCCTTATTAAATCAATTTAAAACTACAAAACAGCAGCTTGATTGCGTGGAATATTATGACATTTAGACATTTTATTAACATTTGTTGTGATTTTATCATGCGTTGGCGATGGCGTTTGAATTTCAAAGAGAAGAAAATAAGAGAGAATTTTATGAGAAAATAACTTAAGAATACTAATTTCAATCTCGCACACATCTCTCCCCTTTGTTTTGTCAGAAACAATCCTAATTTTCTTCTCCCTTAAAATAATAAGTTTTATTTAAAAAATTATCAGGAGAAGTATTATGTCCGCAATTAATAAAATTACAATATTTTGTTTGTTAACAAGTTTCATTTTTGCGATGAATCATGAAGAACGTGACCCTATAAACCTGGAACTGCTTAAGCGGTTTGAAGGTGGGAGTTACAGCTACCCTAAAATAGTTAAGGGCTTTTTTAATCATACTGAGCAACACTCTCACGAAATAACTCGCGATGAAGTTGCAGATCAGTTTAATAAAATTTCAGCTGGGGAAACACGTCTATTGAGTCAATTTGATCCATCTTTTGCAAGTGTATGTCATGACTCTACTCATTGCATACTCTTAATCCTGCGTGATGCAACACAGTATGATGACCTTTCACAAGAAAAGAAGGATTTGTTGATGGCTTATTATGCACTTACCAAAACTAAAAGATTTGATAAATACGGCATGGATGCAGTTTATCGTGGAGACATCTCTGTTACAGATAGGGTAAACAATGGAAGTCTGCGTCATCAATTACGAATAATGACAAGTAGATATACACTTAGACTTTTAGAAAATGAGAATTCACGGGAGTGCATTGATATAGACAAAGGAATTATTAGGGCGTCGACACTTTTTGGTATCAAAAGGTTTTTACAGTGCGCTAAAGAAAAGCAAATTCCTATGTATTTTAAACTTATTTGTTTCGATAGGATAAGCGAGAGAAAGCACACAAAAGACATATACTTAAAATACTCTTATGAAGGAGATGAATTAATTTGTAATGGCCCTGTAAGAAAATCTGATAAAAAAATTGGTATGGTAATTCGTGCATTTACGATTAAAGGAGGAAAAAAAGCATTAGAAAATCCTCATTATCTTGAGTTTAATGCTTTTTATCAAAGACAAGACCTTGAAAAACTTTTTTCGAATGGCTCCTTTTTTATGGAGTTTTTGCTTAATGGTGCTGTTCTTAATGATGTTCGAAAAGATTATGAGAGTATTTATAGTGAGGATGACCAAGCAAAATACAAAGAAGTAATTCAGGCATTCAAAGACATAGATCATATCATTGTTCCTGAAGATGCAGTTCCCGTTAGAAACTTTGATTATTATTTAAAAACGCCTCTAAACTACGACTTTTACAACGTAAATTACCAAAGTATTGTGGGCATAACAGAAAATGAGCTACCACCTGTAATAACACATACATTTGCGTTCACCGGAGCTGATCTTTTGGAAGGTTTGGATATTCGATCAGGTGAAGTTGTTAAATTTGTGAGCAAGCAAAGTACAGTCTCTTCAAAGCTAACCACTGCAACAGACATATCTAATAATTCAGATGAAAGGTAATTTTTATGTATCTAAGGAAAATTTTTAACGTTTGTTTATTTACGTTAATAGGAGCTTTCCCCTTAAGGGGGAGTGCTTTTGAAATACTGAACTTATTCGAGCCAGCATTAATTCAAGAGACAAAAGATATTTTTAATGAAAGTGCTACTCAATATAAAAAAACCGGCACTGTGCCTTTTAATATTCGAGAATCAGATCCGTCACAAGGGCGCGAAGATTGTGAAGAACAAGCCGTTGTTCTTCATGATTTATTAAGACAAGGCAAACTCTTTGATGAGCTTGAAGAAGAGGACCAAGAATATTTATTTCTTCGTCATATTTTTAAAAAGGTAGATCAAAGAGATATTTTTGGCATGGTTGTCCAACGCAATGAAAGCTATTTTATTAAGAGGTTAGATCCAGAAATAGCATTAGCTTTACGCCATAAAATTTCACAATACGTGGATATGTATATGAAAAAGCTTGCTAAAGAGCTACTATCAAACAATTGTATGGATTCTTGTTTTGACCTTTTACCCATTGGAAAATTCAATCTTCCGCGTATTTCAACAACGGGTGGGATTTTGATCTTGTTTGCGTATGCTAAAAAATATCAAGTCCCTGTAATGTTGCGTGTAAAATGCATGGAAGCGTTAGAAAATGGCCTCAAAGGACAAGGAGAAGCATTTCTTGCTTATGTTTATAATCCAAAGACAAAAATGTTTGAGTACAGTAGACGTATTAACCAGGATGCTCCTATTTTTTGTATTCGATGCTTTTCGATTGCAGATCCTAAACAGAGCTTGCAAAAAATACCTGCAGATAAATCAACGCAAAAGATGGCTATGTTTTTTAATAATCTGAAAAGCGCTACTGATTTTAAATCTTATATAGAGATATTAAAAAAAATAGACCTTAAAGATCTTATGCTATTGCTAGCCGCAAGGGAAGATTATGCACACAAACGCCCAATGGAAGATTCGAGCTTTTTTAAAAAATATCAACAAGTAGCGAATTTTTTCAATGAGAACGAGGAATATACTACAAAAGATGGCCAGTATACAAAAGAACCAAAAGCAATTGCAATTCGCCATATTTATGTAAGTTCTTTTAATCAACAACAAGCAGATACAAATAAGCGTACCGGTGAAAGAAATTTTGAAACTCTCGTCTCACTAAGACCCGAAGTGTTTTCGTAAAATCCATGGCATGAAAAAAGGAAGGGTGATTTTCGCCCTCCTCAATCATCATTCAATGAAAAGCTAGGGGATCAATATCTACAATTAGTCTTATACTATGTGGTTTGGTAACCTGAGAAAACCAGTGACGAATGAATGATTGTATAGCAAACCCCTTTGGGTATTTTAACAAAAACCGCCAACGAAATTGATTTTTTAACCTGGAAAGCGGTGCAGGAACTGGCCCCATAATAAAAATATCACTATGTTTGGGTGCAGTGTGCAGAAGCTTTCTACAAAAACTCAAAATTTCTGTATTATCACGCCCACTTATTAAGAACGAAGAAAGCCTGCCGAAAGGTGGCATACCATGCTGCTCACGATCTTCTAGTTCAAGCTCAACAAAACTTTCTTGGTCCCAGCTAGCCACAGCTTTAATAACTAAATGATCTGGATCATAAGTTTGTAAATAAACAGTACCTGGTTTTTGCTCTCGCCCACATCGTCCTGCAACTTGGTGCAACTGTTGATAAGTTCTTTCAGCACAACGCAAATCTGGCCCATTAAGCCCCATATCCGCATCAACCACACCTACTAATGTAATGTTTGGGAAGTGATACCCTTTGCTAAGCATTTGAGTTGCAACAATGATATCAAATTGATTATTTATAATCCCATCAACCATTTCTTGGGTGCGTTTTGGTGTATTTACCAAATCACTAGTCACACTTAAGATCCTAGCGTCAGGTAATAAGCTTGCTAAATCTTCGCTTAACCGCTCAACACCAGGGCCACAGGGACTTAATGTTGCTTGAGAACAGTTAGGGCAAACTTCTGGAATTGGCTGCGTAAAATCACAATAATGGCAGTGAAGTCGGGGCTGATTTTTATGCTGAACCAATGCAACGTCACAAGCAGCGCAAGTAATCTTAAAACCGCAATCACTACAAATTGTTAATGGAGCGTAACCACGTCTGTTTAAAAATAATAAGCTTTGCTCTTGGTTGATAATGCGTTTTTGAATCTCTTCAAAAAGAGTAGGGTGTAGCCATTGACTAGGGCGCTGCGTTTTTTTTAGGCCTCGCATGGAAAGAATATTCACCGTTGGCAGCGAAGCATTTCCAAAGCGACTATTAACCTTTAAGTGAGAGAATTTTCTCTGCTTAACATTGTAGATTGTCTCAAGACTTGGGGTGGCTGAAACTAATACAGCGTGAACCCCCTCTTCTTTTGCACGCAAAATAGCCATATCACGCGCGTGATAAATAATCACTTCATCTTGCTTGTATGATGGATCATGCTCTTCATCAATAACTAATAATCCTAGATTACTAAATGGCAATAATAAGGCAGATCTTGCACCCAACATAATACAAGGAGCACCCTGATGCGCTTGGTGCCAAATAGAATTTCTTTGTTTAGGAGTGATTTGTGAATGCCATATCAAGGGCTTTTTCCCAAAACGCTCCTCAAACCGCTGACGAAACTGGGCTGTTAAAGCTATTTCAGGCAAAAGAATTAAAGTCTGTTTTCCTGATTCATAAGCTTTCACACTAGCTTCCAGATAAATCTCGGTCTTTCCACTTCCGGTCACGCCATCTAGCAAACTAATGTGAAATTCACCTAGTTTATTCACAATTGCATCTTTAGCAATACATTGCTCATGCGTGAGCTCAGGAACATTAAATACGTATTCAGCAGATGTTATGATCGGAGGAGAAATTTCTTTAGGTAACACATGCTTTATAAGAACACCTAACGGTGTAAGCGTATATTCAGCAAATTTCTTTAGAAAACCAATAAAATGATTGGGCAGGACTAAAGGATAATAATTCAATATTTTTTTTAAGATGTGAGTAGAGTTAACCGGATTAGACGTCAATGACCAGATCACCCCCATCGTCACACTATTTTTTAAGGGGACTTCAACAAGCTGCCCCACCTTCGGAGAAATATCAAATGGCCACAAATATGTAAGCGGTCTATCTAGGATTGAAGGTACTGCAACTTCTACATTCATGCTGAAAAAAGGTGATGTAGCATGCTAACTGTAATCGGTTTGCGTTGCTGTGCTGAAAGCGTATCAATTTTTTTTGCCCACTGACAGATAGCTGGAAAATTCCTATCTATCCGACGAGATAAATATTCGAGAATAGCATTATCAACAACGATTCCTTTATCTTTCCATATCTTTTCAAGCACACGCTTTAGAGTATCGTCATCAGGATTATGCATTTCTGCGCTTATGAATGTTGCCAACCGAGATCGCCAATCAGGAAGACTAACTGGCCACAGAGAAGGAGGGTTAATGGCACTAATAATCAGTAATTTGTTTTGTTCTCTTGCCAAATTGTAAAGGTGAAACCACCACACATCATCTTCTACCTTATGAGCATCATCAAGAATTAGAACTTGCTGATCTCCATAAACCCAATCCCATAAATTTGTTGTAAGTGCTTGATTTGCAGTATTGTAAGTTAAATTATAGTCTTTAGCCATTCCCTGCAATAAGTGCGTTTTTCCACAACCAGAATCTCCATATATGCAAACAAACTTATCTTTTGTTGTGCCTTGAAGAGCAGCATGAAAGAGATCAAAAGCCATCTGATTGCAGTTAGCAACAACAAAATCACACAATTCGTAACTTTGAGCATACTCCAAAGGCAACAATCCTTGCTGCACAAAACTACTCTTTCATTAATTGAACGCGATAACGAAGCACAACCTCAGTTTTTGGCGCCACCCTTACAGGCCAATATACACTTTGGCTGCTTTCTTGCTTATGCGCCATACTTTCACGGACCACTTTACCACGATTTTCTCCAAATGGGAGCATAACCTTAATGTTCGCTTCTTTTTCTCCAAAATTACGAATGGTTAATCTATAAGCAGCTTCTGTTACCTTTTCAGTAAGTAGAGTTTTAAATTCTGTTTGTTCTAAATTTCCTTGAATTTGTGTGAGAGGAGAATCGTGACTAGATTTAAGTTGAGCAAGCAAAAGAGGAGGAATTGCTAGCTGTATGTCATCACCAGATTTTGTAGAAGGTAGAGCACTTGATCCTAGAAATCTTAAGGCATTACTGTGGTCACGAATGTATATAGTAATATCTCCGTTCGCCAAGTCTTGAGAACGTTTTTCATCCAACTTAAAGTGTAGCCAAATTTGCAATGGAATTTGCTTGTTTATTCCCTGAAGATCTTTAAGGTTGTCTTTTCCAACATCTAATCGATAGTCTTGTCCAGCTTTTTGCTTATGAATCTCCACCCACGGAATTCGAACAACACTGCCTTTGTTAATAAATTTAGGAGTATCAATAACGTATTCATGAAACGTTTGATTTTTTGCCAAATCATCAGTTTGTGCATCAACCAAACGTAATCTGATGTTCTCAAAGCTTGCTCCTGATTGATTATCTATACTAACAAAGCTGTTAAAATTTTGAATTTCATCAAACTGCTCACTGACCTCAACAACATAATGCATATGCCAACCAATACCGGAAAAAGTATAAGTAATTTCTCCTTGAAAAGGATGTTTAGAATTTAAAATCAAATCAACAGCTGTTAAGACATCCTTATTTTTAGAGATAACGTATTCTGGATTTAAGTTGCTTTCTTGATGAAAGAGAATCGATTGAGAATCAATAGATCCAGGAACTGTGAGAGAATGCTCTTTTTCTCCGCTGAATTTAATAGGAAGAGTGGCAACGCAGCGATCTTTATAAATGACAAGGCTACCTACTTTTGTTTCTTTTTTTGGCTCTGCATGCTCTTTTTTTGAGTCAGGCGCATTTTCTGCATATCCTGATTGAAAAACGAATGCTAAACAGATAATTAATAAAAGTACTCTCATAGATTTAACCCTGTAAGTAACTCTTCAGCCACTTGTTTATCACTAAAGTAGTAGGTTTCATTTTCAATGATCTGGCCCATTTCATGACCCTTCCCTGCTATTAGAAGGGTATCACCTTTTTGAAGATGTGCAATAGCATATGCAATAGCTTGACGTCTGTCACCAATTTCATGTGCTTTCAAAGCACATTCTTTTAATATTTGCTGCCGTATATTTGCAGGATTTTCTGATCTAGGATTATCATCTGTCACAATTATTTTGTCTGCTAAATCAGAAGCAATTTTCCCCATCAAAGGACGCTTAATGGTATCACGATCCCCACCACAACCAAACACGACCCAAATATTATTTTCTGTATGAAATCTCAATGATTTTAATGCACGATCCAAAGCATCAGGAGTATGTGCATAATCAACATAAACATATCCACCGTTTGATGTTTTTCCTACTAATTCCATTCGTCCCGCTACAGATTTTATTTTTGGAATTAATGGTAAAATTGCAGACAAAGCAATACCTGATGCAATCAGCATTCCTATTGCACATAATGTATTCTCAGCTTGAAAAGCTCCGCTAAGATTTAACACTATATTACAGTATGTTTGATCATGATATTTTAAGTCAAAAGTGATGCTTGATGTTTGCACATTTAGATTTGTAGCTATTAAATCTGCTGGAGCGTCAATAGCATACGTAATCAAACGTACACTATGCTGCGATGCCAAAGTCTGTAGCTGAGAAAAATATGGAGAGTTAGCATTTAGCACTGCTGCTTTGCCTGCAGACAACACTTCTGAAAATAATTTGGCTTTGGCCTGAAAATAATTTTCCATTGTATGGTGGTAGTCTAAATGATCTTGGGTGAAATTTGTAAACCCTGCCACTGCGATTTGACTGCCATGAATACGATATTGATCTAACCCATGACTAGATGCTTCAAACACAACATGATTGATGTTTGCTTCTGCCAGGGCTTTCAATAAAGAAAAAAATGTCAAACTGTCGTAAGTAGTAAGAGCTGGAACTGATGGCAAACTGCTTGGGTAATTTTTTGTTTCTAGACCAACAGTTCCAAATGATGCAGCAGAACACCCTAACAACTCCCATAGCTGGCGCACGATACTAACAACAGAACTTTTTCCATTTGTTCCTGTTACAGCCATCAAAACATCTGGTTGAGTTTTGAAAAATGATTTTGCTAGCAAACTAAGTGCTAATCTTGGATTAGAGCACTCTATAAATATATTTTTATCTGCAAAAGAATCAATTATTTCTGCTGTAGCTAATACTCCACAAATACCTTTATTGATTGCTTCTTTTATATTGCTAATGACCTGCGAGCAAGGAATTGCGACAAAAAAATCTCCTGGCTGCGCTTTACGAGAATCACCACATAGATTATTTATTGTTATATTTTTAAAATTTGAGCGATCATAACTTAGTTCTAGCCCTGCACTTTCAAGCAGCTCTACTAGAAAAATTTGATCAAAGTGACTCAATTTATTGATCTCCACTCTCATTATTAATCGATGTTAGTTGCATCATATCGCCAACTTGCTCGGACTCTTCTTTGAAATCAGATTTAACACCAAGTAAGGGAGCTATGCGCTCAATAATTTTTCCAGCTGTTGGCGTCACATTCCAACCGGCAGTCGCATATCCATAGGTTCCTAACGCTGCTTTGGGGTCGTCTAACATAACAATCATTATGTATTTAGGATCATTTGCCGGGAATCCACCAATAAAGGAAGTCGTGCGGTGACGATCTGCATCTGACCCGTATCCACCAAATTTTCCTTTATTTTGATATGCTGTGCCTGTTTTAGCAAACACTTGATATCCTTCAACATTTGCTTTTTTTGCAGTTCCTTCACGTACAATCGTGCGCATCATTTGACGAATTGCTTTTGAAGTTTTTTCACTAACACATGAGGTTTTTGAAAATGAATGCGCTCTTTCTTGACGATTTTCAGCTGGAATAAATCTTAAAGTCGGTGCTGGCCTACAACCGTTATTAACAATTCCTGCCACTGCACACAAAGAATGTAATGGAGTTACTGCAATTCCATATCCAAAAGAAACTGACATCATTGCTGTTTCACGCCAATCTTTCGGTGTTAAAGAGTTTCCAAGCTCAGGTATTTCTAAACTTAGTGAAGTTAATACGCCAAACTGTCCCATAAAATGCTTTTGCACTTCTGGACCAAATTTTTGAGCAATCTTAATTGCAGCAATATTTGATGAATGAACTAGAGCTTCTACAAGTGTAAGAGGGCGATTTTGCCCCTTAAAGTCAGTAATTTTGAAACGACCAATGTTGACTGGATTTCTAGCATCAAAGATTGAACTTAGAGTAGAGGTTCCTGTTTCAAGGGCAATAGCGGCATTAAGAATTTTAAACGTTGATCCCTGTTCGTACACTCCTAATGTATTACGATTGAATCCACATTCAATATTTTTCATTTGACGATTGGGATCATAGTCAGGAAGAGAAACCATAGCGATAATTTCTCCAGTTTTCACGTCCATAACCATAGCATTCGCTGCAACTGCATTGAATTGTTCTATAGCAGCAACTAATTCATTATGCACTGCATGTTGCGCTCGAAGATCCAAAGATAATTTTAAATCACCCTCTTGTGTAGTCAGCATAGTATCAAAAGATTGTTCAATGCCACTCACACCATAACCATCAATGTCGCAACGTCCAATTACGTGACAGGCTAAAGTGCCATGAGGATAAACACGCTTTTGATCAGGCTGTAAGTATATTCCGGGAATCCCTAGAGAATGCACAGCTTCTTGCATTTTAGGAGATGCATGTCGTTCAATCCAAACAAACCCCTGGTTAGATTGAAGTTTTTGCAACACATTTTCATATCTTAAATGAGGAAAAAGCTTACACAGCTTATCAGCGGCTTCATTAGCATCGATAATTACTTTTGGATTAGCGTATACAGATGCTGTAACCAATTGCGTTGCCAATATTATTCCGTTTCGATCAACGATGTTTTGACGAAGTTGACACTCTTGTTGTTGACAGCCTATTGAGCAAACAGGAGTTCTAACAACCATCACATCTATTAAACGAATAGTAATTGCTAAAAATGCTACACACGATATAGCTGTCGCACTAAGTGTGCGTTGTCGAGCAGTATGTAATAGTTGCTGATGTTGTGAAAATCTCCAGCCACTCAAGCGATACCATAGGCTTTTGATCATGATCTTAGGCTGCATGAGCAACCTCTTGTGAAGAGGTTTTTGTTGATGCTCTCTCTTGCTGAGGACTAACAGCGTTGACTGCATCCATCAATGCTTCAATGGGGTCTTGCGATACTTTCACTTCTTTCGTTTGTCTTGGTAATTCACCAATTTCAACAACTTGATTCGGTTTTAAGGCACTAAAATTAAGATGTGTAATAGCAAGTTTTTGTAAACGTGCAGGATCATTAAGGTGAGTTAACTCTGCCCTTAAAACATGTATAGATTCTCTAGTTTCAGAAATGCTTTTAACAACTTGTTTGTGGTTTTTTTCTAAAGCCATAACCTGATATTTTACTCGGAATAGTCCAAGCCCAACACAAAATGCCATAAGAGCTAAAAAGAACTGAGATCTTCTCATTAACGCCTAACCTCTTTTACAAATCCACGTAGCTTTGCTGAACGACACCTAGGATTTGATCGAATTTCACCTAAAGACGGAGCGATAGCTTTACGGTTGATAGCAGAATACGAACACAGAAATTCTTGATGGTTAAATGCCATCTTGCTGTGGTTTTTAACCAGACGATCTTCTAACGCGTGAAATGCTACCGTGATAAGCCGACCCCCTATCGGCAAAAGCTGATTGCTCAGCTGTAAAGCACGCTCTATCTCTATTAACTCATTATTCACAAAAATACGCAAGCCTTGAAACGTAAGGGTTGCAGGGTCAAAACCGTCTTGACCTGGAACGATTTTTCTGATCAACGTGGCCAGGTCTTGTGTTGTTTCAAATGGCTTCGTTGATCTTGTTGCAATAATTTCTTTTGCTATTTGTCTTGATCTGGGTTCTTCACCATAAACATACAAAATTTCAGCAATATCTTTTTCTTTAAAAGTGTTTACAACATCCGCAGCAGTATAAGTAGAACCTACCCCCATACGCATATCAAGAGGGCCATTTTGGCGAAAAGAAAAACCACGATGAGCTTCATCAACCTGATAGCTTGAAATACCAAAATCAAAAACGAGACCATCCATTGATTCTGGAGTTAAATATTTATCCATTTCACTAAAGCAACCGTGGATAATTTGAAACCTATCACCAAATTCCTGACAAAAAATCTGTGCGCGCTTCACAGCATCGTTATCGCGATCAAAAGCAATAACTTTCTCCGCGCCTTTATTCAAGATTGCACGTGTGTATCCCCCGCCCCCAAAAGTACCATCTACATAGACTTTTCCTGGACAGGGGTTTAAAATTTCAATCATTTCCTTGCAAAGCACAGGAATATGAGTCGGTTCAAGATCAGATGCCATTGGGCTTTTAAGTATAGTTCTATTGCACATTGTAGGATTCACGGGTAGCATAAGTAAAGAATTTCGTCAATATTATTATTGTTTAAAAGCAATTTTTAATATTTTTTTATTGAAATTACCATGCAGTCTAATACCGATAAAATCACACCAACTAATGCTCTAACTTCTTTGGAGGTAGGGGCGAATATTATTAGGGATATGGTGAAAAAATTGCCCAATAAACCGGGTATTTATCGAATGATTAGTGCGTCTTTAAAGGTGTTATATGTAGGAAAGGCCAAAGATCTAAAAAAGCGAGTCATTTCCTATTCACATGTAGACAAACTCCCTAATCGTCTTAAGCGCATGGTTAGTGAATTGCAGACGATAGAGATTGTCACTACCTCAACAGAGGTGGAGGCACTGCTTCTTGAGAGCAACCTCATTAAAAAATTACAACCTAAGTATAACGTTCTACTAAAAGATGATAAGTCTTTCCCGTATATTTTATTAACAGCGCACGATTACCCTCGCGCACTTAAACATCGTGGACCTAAAACAGAAAAAGGTACGTATTTTGGTCCGTTTGCAAATGCTGCTGCAGTTGAAGAAACTATCTTAACAATGCAACGACTTTTTCAAATGAGAAATTGTTCAGATAGCTATTTTGAAAACAGGAATCGTCCTTGCTTGCAATATCACATTAAGCGCTGCACTGCTCCATGTGTTGGTAAAATAACTGCTGGTGAATATAAGGAATCGGTACAATCTGCTAAATCATTTTTATCGGGAAAAAGTGATAAGGTCCAACGTCAATTAGCTGAAAAAATGCAAGAAGCATCAGAAACATTAGATTTTGAAAGAGCTGCTCAGTACCGTGATAGCATTCGTTTGCTAACGCAAATTCAAGCACGTCAACGCATTAATGTAGCCGGTATTAACCATGCAGATGTGTTTGCTCTTTCACAGCTTAGTGGACGTGCCGTTGTGCAAGGATTTTTCTTTCGTCACGGAAGTAATTATGGCACAGAGACTTTTGAAATGACGCATACTGACGGGGCAACCCATGAGGAGCAAATGGCCGCTTTTCTTAGTCAGTTTTACGTTGAGCATGAACCGCCATTGATAATTCTTTGCAACGTTCTTCCTGAAAATGTTGAAGTCTTATCTATGGGCTTGCATCTGCAACATGGAATAAGAACAGCGATCGAATGTCCACAAAATGGAATAAAATTTGACTTGGTTGAACATGCGCTCAAAAATGCAAAAGAACATTTGGAAAGACGTTACAACAGCGAGTTAACCCACCAGAAACAATTTGGATTTTTTCAAGAATTCTTAAATATCCCAAGCATTGATTCTATCGAAGTTTATGACAATAGTCATTTGCAAGGATCTTCTGCATATGGCGTATTAATTTTTGCAACTCGAAAAGGCTTTGATAAATCTCGCTATCGCAAATTTTCAATTCGAGAAATGAAACCAGATTTTGGTGGTGATGATATCGCTATGATGCGAGAAGTGATGGGTAGACGTCTACGACATAAAGACGAATGGCCTTTGCCAGATGTTTTTCTTATTGATGGTGGACAAGCACAGGTCAATGCTATTGCAGCAATTCTTGATGAGCATAACATTGAATTACCGGTGGCAGGAATTGCAAAAGGAGCTGTTCGTAATGCTGGTGATGAAACATTTTATTTCCCTAACCAGTCACCACGTAAATTGCCTAAAGACAGCCCCTTATTATATTTTCTACAAGTTATTCGCGATGAAGCGCACCGATTTGCCATAGGAACTCATCGTGCTGGGCGACAAAAAATTCTTGTGAAGTCTCAGCTTGATGATATTCCAGGTATTGGCGCTAAACGTAAGAAAATGTTGCTGCAGCATTTTGGATCTGCCGCAGGAGTAGGGCGCGCAAATATAGACGACTTGATGACTGTGTCAGGCATCAATCGTTTAGTGGCAGAAAAAATTTATTATTTTTTCCATCAAAAATAACCTCCCTCTTTTTTAACGGAATTATATTATTGCATATCAATTAATTTTATAAAATTAATCTAATATTAAGATCTTTAATGTCAATATAAAGATGTAAAAACATTTTAAAATAAAGTGACTTTGAAACTTCTCTTTTTTAGAGAGTTCTTAGCAAAGGAAGTAAATTGACTATCAAGTGTTGCTAAGTTGTCATCTGCAAAAGTGTTGTTAGAGCCCCTTTATTTGAGGAGGCCACATGATTAGCCAAAATCTTAAAGTAATTTTTATCTGCTCACTATTAGCGTCATCAAAGCTTATTTCAATGGACAGCGGTATAATGCCACCTGATGAGACATCAAGTGCATCCGCATCATCAAGGAGTGGCATCATTGCCTCAGCAACAGATGAAGCCTTTACAAAATTAATGAGAACAATAAATTATCTAAGCGTCACCAATGGAAAAATTGAACCATGGAGAGATGCAATACTAGAATTTAAAAAAACTTTATTAGATAATTCAGAAATATCAACATTAGATAGTATACGTGACAGAATTTTAGGAGTGCCTTTAGCAAAGCGCAGAATAATAATGGTTAATAGAGCATTTGGCAGCTTAGTAGGAGCTAGCATACCTTCTTTACCTTCAAGTGCTTTTACGCCTACGCCTGTTTCATCACCGAATTCATCCGTTGATACAAAAGCACCCGATACCTCTCCTTATTCTATGCATATTATTTTAATTCCTAATCCGGTAACGAGAGATATGCCCGTGCTTAGTAGTCAACAGAAAAAACGTAGAATATCCCTCACGCTGCCTAACATAATGGAAGACTCAAGTGCAGAACCGGCTTCACTTGTTGGTCAGCAAGCTATTTCAGCATCAGCTATTAAGGCGCATATGATGAGTTTTATTGCGGGACAAGACGATTCACTTGAAGAACTTAGTTCTTTAGCGCATCGATTTTTGTGTAACAAATTGTTGGTTGATAGGGGCGGTATGCCTGCCAGCAATCCATCGCACTGCATATTAACTGGTCCAACAGGGTGTGGGAAAAGCGAAAGTCTTAAGCAATTGGGGCTATTTTTAGGCGTACCTATTCTGAACATTAATGCACGAAGTTTGACCGATGAAGGGTTTAAAGGACAAAATTTCAGTGAATGTGTTTCCAGTTTTTGTGAAGAAAATGGGAATCCAAAATCTGCAATCATTGCAATCGATGAAATTGATAAGCTTGCAGCACGAGGAGATGATGAGGCACGAAATTTTGGTAGAGCAGTTCAACGTGTTCTATTATCGCCTTTAGACGGTAATTCTATTTCATTAAAAGGAAAGAGATTTGATCTTACAAATTGGTGGTTTATTGGAACTGGTGCTTTTTCTGGTTTGAAAGGTCGACATGACACAGAAGGAGAACGCGTAACAACCGCTAGAACTCAGCAAGACATTATTAGTGCTGGTTTTGAACCTGAATTTGTTGGACGGTTTCCCTCAGTTATTGCCTTCAAAGGTCACACAATTGCGACAATGATGGATGTTATTGAGCGTGATGGATCGCCTTTAAGGAGAATACAAAATGAATTTAAGCATTTTTATGGGGTAAATCTTACCATTGAAGCGGCAGCCTTACGACGCCTGGCGTCTACAAGCATAGAAATAAACCTTGGAGTGAGAAGCTTATACACAATTCTAAACATGGCGTTGCAGCCTTTTTATGGACAAGCAATGGATTTAATAGGAATAGAAGGTGATGCATCATTAGTTGCAACTTTAAAGGATATTATGCCCGCTATCACACGGTACATTGCAGATAACAAAGAACCTAGAGAAGTGATTCCTAAACATCTTCAGCATATGTATCTCTAAATCACAATTGTAGATAAATTACTTGGCGCTTATTTTTATAAGCGCCATTGTAATTGCAGATACACAAACAATTGCAGGGCCAGTGGGCAGATCAAAATACAAACTTATACCAATGCCCATGACACTTGAAAAGCAGCTAATTAATATAGCAGAGACTATCATTTTAGACGGTGTATTAGAACGATATCTTGCTGCAGCTGCCGGAATAATTGTAAGGGCAGGTGCAAATAATGCTCCTAACATTTTCATCACGATTCCCATAATGATTGCATATGAAAAAAGCACCATTAGGCGAATTATCTTTGATGGAAATCCTTGCACTTGAGCAAGGTCAGCATCAAAACTTGTCATTAAAATTGCTGTCCAGTATTTTGCTATAAACCCCCATAAGGCAAGAAGAGCAGCAAGAAGCAAAACAATATCTGGCACACTTGTGCTGAGCAAATCACCAAACAATAATGTATTGGGATCAAGGTTTGCTTTTGGAAACAATGAAATAATTAATATGCTGAATGATAAGCAGCTGTATGAAATAACTGCTAAAGATACATCACTTTGTTTTGACGATTTATGCGCTATGAAAAACGCTATGCATAAACATATTGCAATAGCACCAAAGGCATAGGGTACATGCAAAAGTATGCTGAAACACACACCGAGCAGCGATGCATGTGCTAATGTATCACCAAAGAAGGCCAGACCATTCCAAAGCCCTATACAACCCAAAGGTGCAGTAATTAAACTGGCCAAAAGTGCAGACACAATAATAAAAAGTATGAACGAATCAATCATGATGGTGATGATCGTGGTGATGTTGATACGGAGAAAATCCCGGAAACAGTTTTTGCACTTCTTCAACTTGACGTACTTTTTCAGGAGTTCCTTGGCAGCAAACGTGGTGATTTAAACAAATCACATGATCTGTGCAATCAAACACAAAATGCAAATCATGAGAAATCAGAACAATAGCCATATTGTATTCATTTTTCAGTTCTATCAGTTTGCTGTAAAATGCAGATTGCCCATCAGCATCAATTCCTTGCGTGGGCTCGTCTAAAATTAGGACATCTGGTCTTTTTAAAACAGCAGCATTAAAAAGAACTTTTTGCAATTCCCCACCCGATAAAGCATGAATTGATCTATTCATTAAAAGCGAAATATCGAATGGGTATTCAATTTTTTGTTGTCCGCATAGACTTAAAAATGTCTGTACTGTCATTGGCATAAACCGATTCGCATGAAGTTTTTGTGGAACATATCCCATTTGTATATTTTTTTTTCGGTTAATAGTGCCAACAGTGGGTTCAATTAGTCCCAAAATCAGTCGCACCAAAGTGGTTTTTCCTGCACCGTTCGGGCCAATTATTGTTGTGACGCTATTCGGCAAAATATCAAAATTGATATCATGCAACAACGTTTTGCTTTGCGATTCTTGTTTAAGAGCATATTCAACAGACTTTAATGAAATCAGCATTAGCGAATTTTCAACGTTGCAAGGCCAACTAATGCAAGAATAGATGCAATAATCCAAAAACGAATTACAACAGTTGATTCTGCCCATCCTAGTTTTTCAAAGTGATGGTGAATAGGTGCCATTAAAAAAATACGCTTTTTGGTAAGCTTGTAGTACACAACTTGTAAAATGACAGAAACGGCCTCTAGCACGAATAACCCGCCAATAATACACAATACAAATTCATGTTTTGTTATCAGCGCAATGGTGCCTAATGCGCCTCCAGCAGCAAGTGACCCCGTGTCTCCCATAAATACTTTTGCAGGAGGTGCATTAAACCATAAAAAGCCAAACCCAGCCCCAATAAGGCTACCTAAGAAAATGCAGACTTCCCCCACATTTACCACATAGTGTAGTTGTAAATAAGATGCAAAAACATGGTTGCCAACAAGATAAGCAATAATTGTAAAGCACACGGAACAGATCATGACAGGAACAATTGCTAAACCATCAAGTCCATCGGTTAAGTTAACTGCATTTGATGAACCCACAACAACAAGTGCAGCCCATGGGTAAAAAAACCAACTTAAATTAAGAATAAAGTCTTTAAAAAAAGGAAAAGTTAGACTGTGCGCAAGGCTTGCGTCTGTGTAGTGTGCAGATGCATATGCTGCACTTATGGCTAGTATGGTTTGCCCAAGGAGCTTTGTTTTTCCTGAGATGCCATGATGAGAATTTTTAGTAAGCTTCTTATAGTCATCCATAGCGCCTAAAGCGCCAAAACCCAACGTTACAAGCAACACTATCCATAAGAATGGATTTTCTAAATCACCCCAAAGCAAAGTACTGATAGAAACAGCAAGCAAAATTAAGCAACCACCCATTGTTGGTGTGCCTTTTTTTGTCACAAGATGTGATTCTGGACCATCACTACGAATAGGCTGACCTTGCTTTTGCTTTGACTTAAGCCAAGCAATAATAGGTTTTCCCAAACAAAAACTAATTATTAAAGCAGTTAAAATGGCTCCCATAGTGCGAAAAGTAATATATCGCAGAAGGTTAAAAACCTTAAAATCACCCAAAATATGAAGACAGAAAAATTGTAACATTGCTCTAACTATGCCGGTTGTTTGCTATTGAATAATGAAACGTAAAACATACAATTGATTCAACCATAAAATTACGTCCTAATATATACCCATTAAAAGCGCACACAAATTTTAAGCTTGCTTCTTCAAAAAACTAATATGAATGCGCTTTTCTTCGGCCAAATCGAACTCAACAACTGCTTGTTCGCCTTCTGTATCAATAACGTCACCATAACCAAATTTTTGATGAAATACGCGATCACCTATTTCAAAATGCTGAGCCTGGTATTCAACAAAACTTGCAGGTCTGCGAAGTGATTCGGGACTGTTTTGCTGTCTTGATTCATGGCCATTGGCTTGAACATGCTTTACATGGGCTGCAGGTAATTCACTTAAAAATCGTGATGGTAGGCCAACTTGCCATCCTTGGTACGGCAGGCGGCGACGCAATGCATAAGAAATTGTAGCTTTTAATTTAGCACGGCTAATGCCTACGTACCCCAAACGACGCTCTTCTTCTAGTCCATTTTCTTGAATACTTCTTGGGTGAGGAAATAGGTTTTCTTCCCATCCTGGCAAAAACACAAAATCAAACTCAAGACCTTTAGCCCCGTGCAAAGTCATAATACTTAAACAGTCACCAGCAGATTGATTGTTGTTATCTGTGACTAAACTGACATGGTCTAAAAATCCAGGAAGAAACTCAAATTCCTCTATAGCATGCACGAATTCCTTTAGGTTTTCCAAACGTCCTGCCGCATCGGGTGATTTTTCTTCTAGCCACATTGCTGTGTACCCTGATTCATCAAGCACTGCTTTAACAACATCGACATGTGGCTGTGTATCAAGCATGTTACGCCATCTTTGCATATCTTCAAAAAACTGACGTAAATTTGCTTTACCAATACCTTTTCCATCTTCCATTGCATAAAGCAACGCAGCTCTTGGAAGAGAAATATTTTGTTCTCTAGCGATAACATGCATGTTCTGCAAAGCAGTCGCCCCAATGCCTCGTTTTGGCACATTAATGATACGTTCAAAAGCCAAGCCGTCATCTGGTTGAACCAATATCCTTAAATATGCCAGTGCATCTTTAATTTCTTGACGTTCATAAAAACGGAGTCCGCCTACAACACGATAAGGAGTGCCTGTTTTTAAACAGCGCTCTTCAAAGTCACGAGTTTGATAGCTTGCCCTAACCAATATGGCCATAGAACTTAAGCTGTGCCCCTTACGTTGATAGTCTTCCACTTCATCAATAACAAATCGTGCTTCGTTTTCACTATCCCACGTGCCCTTAACAAGAACGGATTCGCCACCTTTCTTTTCAGTCCACAATTCCTTACCCAAACGATCTCGATTGTTTGCAATAAGCCCAGAAGCTGCTCCTAGTATGTGATTAGTTGAACGGTAATTTTGCTCAAGTCGAATAGTAGTCGCATTCGCGTAGTCTTTTTCAAATTTTAAAATATTGGCAATTTCCGCGCCGCGCCATCCATAAATAGATTGGTCGTCATCACCCACACAACATAAGTTGCCATAACCATCTGCTAAAAGGCGCAACCACAAATATTGAGCAGCGTTTGTGTCTTGATATTCATCTACCATTAGGTAGCAAAACTGTTGCTGGTAACTATTTAAAATTTCTGGATTTTGCTGGAATAGCACAAGGCAATTTAGTATTAAATCCCCAAAATCCATTGCATTTAATATTTTTAATCGTTCTTGATATTGACGATATAACTGCACAGTGAGTTCTTGTGGATTGCCAGCGCGATCAGGTGTCTTTGCTTTATCTTTCCACCGATTAATAACGCCGGCCACCATTTTGGCGGGAACTTGTTTTTCATCAATGTTTTCAGCCCTTAGCAGCTGTTTAATTAAACGTATCTGATCATCTGAATCAATAATTGTAAAGTTTGAGCTGTATCCTAACGCATCCGCATTTTTGCGCAATATACGCATAGAAAGCGAGTGGAATGTACCAAGCCACATGCCATCAACACTTCGACCCAACAACCGCTGAATACGTTCACGCATTTCAAGGGCCGCTTTGTTTGTAAATGTTACCGCTAAAATATTTTGAAATCCGCACAAATTTCGCTCAAGGATATGAGCAAGGCGCGTAGTCAACACGCGGGTCTTCCCAGTTCCAGCACCTGCTAAAATAAGCAAGGGGCCTTCACTATGAAGAACTGCCTGTTGTTGCTTAGAATTTAAAGCCTCAAGATAAGAAGGTGCTGAAGCAACGTTCAAGCTAGCCTCAGCAAGTACCATCTAGAATCCTCAGTTTAATCCAAAATTTTGGAAACGCTTACTAAACTTACTTAACTGACCACCAGAGTCAATAAGTCTATGACCGCCGCCTGTCCATGCTGGATGAGACTTCGGATCAATATCTAATTGTAGAGTATCCCCCTCTTTGCCCCAGGTGCTCCTGGTTTCAAAAGAAGTTCCATCAGTCATTTTAACTGTGATAGAGTGATATTTAGGGTGTATGTCTTTTTTCATCTTAAATGTCTTCCCTTCGCGAAAAAGAATATATATATCTATACTCAAGACAAAAAATAATGCAATGTTTTTCTGCAAGAATCAAAGGAATTATAATGAATATTTTTAAAAACACAACAATTTTGGCATTTATTGGCTTTAGCGCGCTTTATTCAAACACTGAAGAATCGATTCGTCAAAATGAAGTAGTTATTGACGCTCTTCAAAAGCAGTTAGATTCTATGCAGACAAAAGGTGAAAAAGAAGAGGCAGTTAAAGCTCTGCAATCACATATCGATAGCGTGATAGAGCAACAAAACAAACTTTTAGCACAAAAAATTGCTCCTATGGCAGATCAAAATTTAGCAGCACAGGCTGTTTCAACAGATTCAACAGCCATTGATAATGCGTCAGACGCAAGATTTCGTCGTATTGTTCAAGAAGAGCTAGCGAAAGCAGGAATAGCTCCTAAGCCTTCTAGTCCGTATGACACAACACACACTCCAACACCTGTCGAACTTGATGCAACAAAATCTGCAGAAATGAACGCACCAGCATTACCTGAGCAAAAATCAGAAGCTATGGGACAATATGAACTAGCTCTTGAACTGTACAATAAAGGCGCATACAAAGAAGCCGCCGCAGGTTTCGGTCGCATTATAAAGACCTATTCAAAAGATCCAATCGCTGCAAAAGCTCTGGTTCACTTAGCTTATTGTCTTGAAAAGCAAGGGGATGCTGAAGGAGCTTCAATTGTTTGCGAAGCCGCATTAAAAGAAAAATTAGATGATCCACATCAAGTTGACTGTCAGCTTATGCGTTTACGATATGCAAAATCAAAGGGAAATGAAGCGGACGTTGCTCAAATTACGCAAAGTTTAAGAAAATTACCTTTAACAGTAGAACAACAAAAAGCTCTGGGAAAATCACACGTAAAAAAGCTTGAAGTTGCAACGCCAGCAAAAACACTGCAGCCTAAAGTGCCTGCAAAGGTTGCTTCCACTACAATGCCAGATAAGCCAAAGGCGCCAACATTAACGCCTGCAATTCCACTTGCTGCTAAAGCATCTGAGCCTGCAGCAGCGGCTGCGTAGAATGATTTGCTAATTGCACAACAAACCAAACTGCTAAATAGAATAAATTGTTAAAAAACTAAAAATCCCCAGTCAGAACGAACTGACTGGGGATAAATGTAGTAGCTATTAGTTCAGAAAAATTATAGAGCTGAACCAACAGTAATAGCACGCTGCCAAACTGCGTTATTGCCTAGTTTCAATGTTGAACCTGAGTCAAACTGCAACGTACCAAAAAGATCAGTAGAAGAAGAGCCACCTGCAGCAGGAACCGTTAGAGACGGATCAACTTGCAGCATAGCTCCACTTTTTACTACGTTGGTACCCGGAGCGCAAGCCGCACCAGCATCTTGAATTTCTACTAAACCACCAGACAGCACATTAACAGCTGCATTTGGTAATATATGACCAGCAGCAGCACCTACATGCACAACACCGCTAATATCCACAGCAGTATTTGACGCGCCTAGGTTAGCAGGAGTTACTGCACCAACACCAGCTACAGTTAACTTATTGCTTCCACTAAGGCCAGCTAATGCACCAGCACCACCCGCAGTTACAGTAGCATCTGCATTCATAACAAGTGCAGGAATGTCTGCAGCAGCTGTTGTTTGCATGTTACCACCAGCGAATGTAACTTGTGCTCCAACGTTACCAGTTGCAGCATATTGAACAAGACCAGCATCAATTTCTAGATTTGTTAAGCTAGAACCGTTAGCACCAGACATCACAAGAGTACCTGTTCCAATTTTTTGTCCTGTTCCTGTAAGGACACCGCTGTTAGTTGCCACGTCTGCACCTTCAACGTCCATAATTAGGTTGGAAGCAGAAGCTGTATTCCATGATGAAGCTGCTACAACAGCTAGTAAACTTAGAGTGATTTTTTGAATAGTTTTCATTGTTATATTCCTTTAAATAAAAAATGTTAATACTTGTAACAACTATTATTTAAAAGGAATATTGTTAATATTTTGTAAATTTAGTGTAAAATTTAAGTAAATATAAAAATATTTTTATCGGCAGACTAAAGCAAAAAATTCCACGCTTTTCCCGCCAAAAGATCGAAGAGAAAAAAGTGGAATTAATTGTTTTTCTAAAATTTTTTAACAATATTTTCTAGTCACACTCACATGAAGATAGTAGTAGTGGAGGAGAAAGTTTTGGCAGCGCAACAGCATTTAAGGCTATTACAATGTTAGACGTACCTCCAGGGACAAGATAAGATGAAATAGCAGGTAATGGAGCATGGCCACGGCTACGGAAAATTGTCAGTGTATTGCCTTCACCCACAGTAAATCCAGCTTCTGCAGAATACGCATCAGGATCAACAAGATCAGATGTGGCATTAAATATTGTTGCGTAAGAACCGACTAAACTTATTCCAGATACAGAATCAGGGAACGTTGTTGTTTCTGCTAACGTGATAAGCGCTTTGGAAGCAGCCTCTCCAACAGGCACACTTGGGTGTCTCTGAATTGGACAGTGATGACCTGCTGCTTGAATGCCTGCTAATAATGAAGAGAATCCTATTGCAGGTGCTACTGGAGCGCCAATTATGATACGACCACCGTTTAACGGCAATACAGTATTGATATATGGATCAGCTGATCCTGGCTCAACAACCAACCTACAGCCTACAGGAAGAGCACCTTGAAACCAAGTAAGCGGGCTGGTTGTTGGCGCTCTTGTAAGTAAAAAGTGAATGGTGGTGTGAGCTGCAGGAGTAGGAAGAGCAAACTGATAACCGCCCTCAACAAGAGTATCGAATCCAGTAGGATCACCAGCCAACCATAGGTCTTTAATTGTATGAGGTAGATAAGGTATATCACCACTGCCTGTATACGCATTAGTGAGAAGATAGTTTTGCTCAACGTTTGTTCCGGATTGCATAAATGTTATATGGAGAGTCTTACAAGAACTATCAGGAACCGTGAATCCTCCAAAGCCTCCTGCATTACCAACCACGATAGCATCATGTCTACTGCTATTAGATACTAATCCAGGGTTGTAAACAGTCGCGGTAGGTGGAACATACGGAACATCACCCATTACAGTTAAATAGTAATTACTATCATCGTACTCATAAGATAAAGCAACGTCTGCCCTATTAACATTCACAATAGACCTGAATAGACCAGTAATTGCATCTCCTCGCACAATACGATAAATTGTTCCACCAGAAGGATAGCTCCCTGGTTCTATATAAACCTTGAGCACACCACCTAAGGACCCTGATTCTACTTCTAAGTAATCAGAATCAGCTGGAGATACCTTTATTGACAATGCAGATAAAGAATGTTGGACATACTCCGCGGCCGTTAAAAAATTTCCAACAGCCCCACCTGTTTCAACGCTACCATCATTAACCAGTCTGGTAACGATACCAGCACTTCTAAAGGTACCTCTAGAAGCTACATTTACAGAGCTGCTTAACATAGTGCCATCATTTATCAGAGTGCCTTCTAAAATATCTGTCGGGCCTGTATACGGCTGTCCGTCTGGGAACACTATATCGCCTTCACCAATTTTCCGAACGCCAGCATCTCCTAAAATAACGTTACCGGGAATTACTCCTGTATCTCCTGCATCACTAGCAATATTTAGATACTGAGCAGCAAACGCACCACTACAAAACCAAGCACAAATCAATACCGCAATAATTTTATTAATTACAGACTGCAATAAAATTTTTTTACTCATAGCCCCTCCTTTTAAAAATGTAAGAAAAACATACAAAAGAAGTTTATTTGGCATGATGCTAATCTCCACTGACGTTAATTAATGTGCTTCTAAGGGACATCCTTCTACTGCTAAGATTAGTTAACAAATATAAACAAATTGTTAATTTGAATAAAAATTTAGATAAATTTTTAATAAAAATTGCTGTTGTGAGGGATCCAAGTAAAATCACAGCAAGTTACAGGCATAGCGACTTTTTATTCTAGTTTTGCTATAAGAATATAAGCACGTATTCACAAATATTTATGACAACGCACACACCCATGATGGTGCAATATAATGAAATCAAGCAGCAACATAGCGACTGCTTATTGTTCTATCGCATGGGGGATTTTTACGAACTTTTTTTTGATGATGCCGTTCAAGCAGCAGCGGCTTTAGATATTGCTTTAACAAAACGTGGGCAAAGTGCCGGACAACCCATTCCTATGGCAGGGGTGCCTGTACATTCACACGAAGTGTACTTATCAAAATTAATTGAAAAAGGTTTCCGGGTTGCTGTTTGCGAACAAATTGAAACGCCGGAACAAGCCAAAGCTTTGGGCAAAAAAGGCCCATTGCAACGCGGTGTTGTGCGTATTATCACTCCTGGCACCATTACCGAAGAAAACCTTCTTGCACCTTCAAGAGCAAACTATCTAGTGGCTATCAGTCCTATTGATAAAAAAAACCAACACATAGGTGTTGCTTGGGCCGATATATCAACTGGCACGTTTTGCGTAACAGATATAACGTTGCAATCTTTAGCCAGCACCCTGTATCAGCTAAATCCAGCTGAGATACTAATGCCTGAAAGCATTTGGCAATCACTTGATTTAGATGTGTTCAATGAATTTAAAAAAGTTATTAGACCACTTTCAGACACACGCTTTAATTTTAACAGCGCGCAAAAACAACTGTTGGAATCGTTTAAAGCCATTAGCCCTGAAGTCTTTGGTCTTGACCAACCAATGTTAATTCAAGCAGCAGGAATTTTGTGTGATTACGTACAATTAACGCAACAAGAAAAAAATCGGCATTTGCGTTCCCCGAAGTGCATATATAATGACAGCTTTGTAAAAGTTGATGCGCAATCTTGTCGCAATCTTGAAATTGTTCGCACGTTAAAAGGTAATTTTGATGGGTCATTGCTACACACTTTAGACAACACCCAAACTGCTGTTGGGGGAAGGTTATTTTTTGAACAACTCACTCATCCGCTTAATGATATTGCAGCTATCAATCAACGCTTGAACAAAATTGATTGGTTTACAAAGCAAGGTGATGTACGTGCCATGCTTAGAAATGCTTTGGCCCATTGCCCAGATAGTGAACGCGCACTCATTCGCATTACCTTGGAAAGAGCCCTACCCCGAGATTTAAAAGCAATCACTCAAGTACTATCTGTAGCACAAACTATAAGTCAAATGCTGGATCAACAATCTTTTTGGACATTTGATGTGCCATTAGATTTAATGAACGCGTTAGAGCAAACTTTAGAAGAGCATCTGCCAGCCACTATTCAAGATGGCGGACTGATTAAAGCCAATGTCGATTCTACATTAGATGAGCTGCGCTACATGCGTGATAATGGTGCGCAACAGCTAAAAGAATTGGAACAGCGCTACCAAAACGAAACTGGCATTTCGAATTTAAAAATTCGAACCAATAACCTAATCGGATATTATATTGAGGTCAGCGCCAGCCATTTAAGCAAAGTGCCTGAAGCTTTTTTTCACCGTCAAGCAATTAGCAATGGCGCCAGATATATGACTGCTGAGTTGCAAGAATTAGCAACAAAATTAGTTAATGCGGCAGCAGCCACAATTGCACAAGAAATTAAAATATTCCAATGCTTATGCGTCCAAATTTTACAACACCGAGAACAGCTAGAAGTTCTTGCCTTATTGATTGCAGAAATTGATGTTACTAGCAGTATGGCAGAATTAGCCACAGTGAAAAATTTTGTGCGTCCTATATTAGGCGAAGCACCAGTTCTTAATATTAAAAGTGGCCGCCACCCAATTGTGGAAACGTACACTTCTAACACTTTCACCCCTAATAATTGTAGCCTTTCTGAACAACCATTTGCTCTTTTAACTGGCCCCAATATGGCAGGAAAAAGCACTTACCTTAGACAGAATGCCTTAATTATTTGGATGGCTCATTGCGGTTTATTTGTTCCTGCAGCTCGCGCTGAAATTGGAATTGTGGATCAAATATTTTCGCGAATTGGCGCCGCAGATGACTTAGCAGCTGGGCGTTCAACTTTTATGGTGGAAATGGTTGAAACGGCAAGTATTTTGCACCAAGCAACTGAGCAATCGTTCATTATATTAGACGAAATTGGACGCGGCACTTCTACCCAAGATGGCCTAGCCATTGCAAGTGCAGTTAGCGAACACATTATTAATAACATAAAAGCACGCTGCATTTTCGCAACGCACTACCACGAATTGGTTGATTTGGCAGCGCATCACCCTGTTAAGCTTTTAACCATGAAAATAATTGAACACGATGGAAACGTAGTGTTTCTTCATGAAATTATTGAAGGATCAGCCGATAAGTCATACGGAATTCATGTGGCCGAATTGGCTGGACTGCCACAAATTGTTATTGCACGTGCGCAAGAAATTTTAAAAGAAATCGGCACCAAAATAGCTTCTGTAAATACCCCCAAGGTAACTACTCAATCATCTGTTGAGGAATCAAACATGTTAAAATTTTTGCGCGGCATAAAACCTGATGATTTATCGCCCAAGCAAGCCCTGCAAACATTGTATGAATTAAAAGAACACGCGAGTCGAAATAAAAACAGAAATGAAAAACCAATTCTTGAAAAAACCCATTTGTTTAGCTAAACATGGGATTTATAAATCTTTCTTCAAGTAATTTAGGCTGGAATTTTTATCGTATCCACCACGAGATAGTTCAACGTTGAATCCTAATTTTTGGTAAAATCCTACAGCCTGAAAATTCATGGTTTCAACAAATACAAACGTACAGTTGCGTGATTTTCCATAGTTAATTGCATGCTGCATTAATTCTGTGGCAATGCCTAAACAACGATAGTTTTCTTCTACAAAAAGATATTTAATATGCAGTTGCCCCCAAAACATTTGCACCACAACACAAGCTATAACATTGGGACCATCTCTTCTTTCAAAAGAAATTGGCTCTTCATTTAAGCCATTAATACCTGTTGCTTTGATGGCGGCATTGCTAAATTCTTCATATATTTTGTTTTTAAGTTCAGCTGTTAAAGTGGATTGGTGAATTTTCATAACTATCCTATTAAGCCTTTGGCAAGATGCCTTGTGTTTGCTTTTCGTCACCAAAATACTTAATAAAAAAGAACTTGGTAAGCTTTGAATTTTTAATATTTTTTCTTATAAACTCTAATTCGAAACCACATTTTTTATAAAATTCTGGAGCCTGGAATTGGTTAGTGACCAAATTGATATTATTGAAACCCTTTCCCTTAAAATGATCTTCAAGTGCTTGGATTAGTTTCCTGCCATATCCTTTACCTCGATAATGTGAATCCACCCACATATCATCAATGTAAATTTCTGCAAATGCGGTAAAGGCGTTTAGAACACCAAGCGTGGTATTTTGATCATCTGATAAAACTAATGCAAACCGTTTGTAATTAACATCAATGCCATGACTAGTTTCATAGTTCACTAGATCTTCACGCATTTGTTCTTCAATGAGCTCACAAAGTGTATCAACGAATTTTATTGAGTTCATAATTAATCTGCCTTCATAAACCGATATACATAACAAGACATATGGCCAAGCAAATAGCCAATCAAACAACCGCTAGTCACTAAATCAGCAAAAGAGCACTGACTTACTAATTCAGGTCTCGTAGCTTCAAGATAACCAAGCGTATATTTTACTAAAAAAAAGAAAATTGAAATGGTTATGGTTGTGTAATTACCAGGTAATTCTATTGATTTTAATTCTTTTAAAATTTTTATGGTCGTATTGCTTGCTGTTATAAAACCAACAACGAAACCAAATAATAATAAGCTTATGTAAAACTCAACATTAGTTGCAAAAAAAAGCTTATATCGTAATCCTAGAAAAACAATTGGCATTACAAAAAGCTTAGGCAAGAGAACAATTCTAGTACGCATTGCTTTGAGTCCAACAAAGAGCAAATAGCACAATACTCCCCAAACCCAAACTGGAGTATTGGTTATTATTTTAATTAATTCATCAATCTGTACTGTGTTCATAACATTTTTCCCACTTCAATATCTTGTAAATCGCTTTCGTGATTATCAGGATCATCAAAAGGAATTTCTGTGTAACCATGTTGACAATAAAAATTATATGCCTGTGGAGAAGACTGCACATGCAAACTTTTCACACCTTGTAACTTCAACCACCTTTCACAAAGCCCCAGTAAATAGCTGCCATACTTTTGATTTCTAAATGCTTCATCAATAACGATAATACGCATAGCAGCACGTTGATTCAGCCAATGTTGCAAGTGCGCGTATCCCATAATTTGAGTACCTTTGTACAACACAAAATGTGTATGTTCTGCGTGGTTAAATGTCCAAGTGTAAGGATCAGCCATAGGAACTTTATCAAAAAAATATTTCTGACGATACGCTTTAGTCGCTTCCCATTCTGCGTAATGAGTGCAATGCATCAGGCGTAATTTATCAAACTCCGCTTGCTGCAGGATTTTTTGAATGAAAGCATTTTTTCCTAATGTGTAATGAGAAAACATAGGCGGCGCATTTTTATAATTTTTTTGCTCTTCTGCCAAAGTATTTTTTAAGTTGGCATACTCAGCACACGCTTTTGAATTTGATCTTAGAAAATTTCTAAATAATAAATTCAATTCGATTTCGGAACTTCCTGGTTCATACACATGAAGGTGCACTGGTGTTCCAGTTTTTTTACTAAAATAAGAACGAAAAGGAATATTCATTTCTCCCCTGAACTTGAAGCCAATGGATTCTAAAGGACTGATAGATTCCGAAGAATTTCTTAAAACTAAAATAATATCAATAATAAGTTTCGCGCATAGCCCTGGCACAGAAGTAGAGCCAACATGGTGAATTTCAAGAAAATTATCGCCCAGTTTTTGTTTGATAAGATTTGCTTCAGCTTCAAATAGCTGAGGCCAGTTGGAATTGTACGGTACAACTTCGATAGACTTATAAGTCATAAAAATCTCCAACACTACTTTCTCATAAAATATTACCCTTGCAGCCTTTGCTCAGTTTATCAATAATGTAGCATGATCTTGCTAATTAGACATTGCACACCGAACATCAATTATGGACGTTGTCAGTTTGCAGATGCCGTTGAAAGAATCAATGCATATAATTCCACACAAGATATCTGTTTGGATGAAATAACTTCTTTAAAGCCTCAAATTGATATAGTTTTGGGAAATGATGATTTTGATATTCTAACGTCTTCGTCACCACGCGCTCTCAGAACCGCTCAATTTCTTTTTCATAAAAAAACCGAACAAATTATTATTAGTGATGCTTTTGTGGAGTTTGATTTAAGAGTTTTTCATGTTCCAATTTTAAAAGGCAAGCTCAAAACATGGATGCTTATTTCACGAATAATGTGGGCATTAGGCTTATTAAAAACGCATAAATCTTTTTCACAAGAACGTTTGCGCGCAAAAAATGGCGCTGATCTGCTGATAAAAAGATCACAAAAAAATCAATTTCGTTAGTTTCTCATGGTCTGCTTAATTACTTTATCGAAAAAAATTTAAAAAAATCTGGATATAAAAGAACTGAAAAAATTGAGCTTGGTTGTTTTTCAATTACCAAGCTCCAGTTCGATAAACAATGAAACAAAATCTCTAAATACAACAAAGATGACAAACTATTGAGTTTACCCTTGCGGCATTGGCTTAGTTTATCAATAATACAGAACCCATTTAGAACACAAAATCATGACCGTCATTGTTCCCTTGCTATATAACGAACGCAGCGAAAACAGTCCTGCTTTTGCACTTGAATCACCATTTCAGCCCGCGGGTGATCAACCTGCTGCTATAAAAGAAATTATTAAAGGCTTTCAGGCAGGTGAACGCGATCAAGTTTTACTGGGTGTTACAGGCTCTGGAAAAACATTCACCGTAGCGCAGGTCATTCAACAACTACAACGTCCATCATTAGTAATGGCGCCAAATAAAATTCTGGCTGCTCAATTATATTCTGAGATGAAGGAATTTTTTCCAAACAATGCGGTTGAATACTTTGTTTCCTATTATGATTACTACCAACCTGAAGCTTACGTCGCAAAAACAGATACATTTATTGAAAAAACTGCATCAATCAATGAACAAATAGATCGAATGCGACATTCAGCCACTCGGTCAATGCTAGAACGGCGTGATGTTATAGTTGTTGCCAGTGTTTCGTGTATTTACGGTATCGGTGGAGCAAACACTTATAGCGAAATGACTGTGCCACTTAAAGTTGGGCAAATGCTTGATAAGCAACAACTCATGCAAAACCTTATTTTATTGCAGTACAAACGAAATGATTTGGCTTTTGCACGCGGAACATTTCGAAGCCGTGGTGATGTGCTTGATATTTTTCCAAGCCATTTTGCAGATCGTGCGTGGCGCCTAAGTTTCTTTGGTGATGAGATTGAAAGCATTTCAGAAATGGATGTTCTAACTGGTGAAAAATTTGGCATACTTGAAGAAATTCGCGTGTTTGCTAACAGTCATTATGTAACACCTGGCCCCACCATTCAGCAAGCCATTAAAAAAATTCAAGCCGAACTTGTTGTGCGCGTTAACGAACTAGAAGAATTGGGTAAATTATTAGAGGCGCAACGGCTTTCACAACGCACAAAATTTGACGTAGAAATGATGCAAGCAACCGGCTCCTGCGCAAGCATTGAAAATTATTCAAGGTATTTAACCGGACGTGCCCCTGGTGAACCGCCCCCTACTCTATTTGAGTATTTACCCAAAGATGCAATGTTGTTTGTTGATGAAAGCCACGTAAGTGTTCCACAAATTGGTGGAATGTATAAAGGCGACCGCGCGCGCAAAGAAGTATTATCTGAACACGGATTTAGATTGCCATCGTGTAAAGATAACCGACCTCTAATGTTTGAAGAGTGGAATAATTTTCGTCCGCAAACTTTATTTATTTCAGCAACACCAGGACCCTGGGAATTAGAACAAACTCAAGGTGTATTTGTTGAACAGCTAATTAGACCAACCGGACTTGTAGACCCTATTTGCACTATTAAACCTTGTGATCACCAGGTTGATGACCTGATGGAAGAATGCCGTCAAACGGTTGCCAATGGATTCAGAGTTTTGGTGACAACCCTTACTAAAAAAATGGCAGAAGCTTTGACCGAATATTTAAGCGATGCCAACATGCGTGTTCGTTATTTACACTCAGACATTGAAACCCTTGAACGCATTGAAATTATTCGAGGCCTTCGTTTCGGAGATTTTGACATTTTGATAGGCATTAACCTTTTGCGAGAAGGATTAGACATTCCCGAATGCGGTCTTGTTGCTATTTTAGATGCGGATAAAGAAGGATTTTTACGTTCAAAAACTTCCCTTATTCAAACCATTGGTCGCGCAGCACGAAACGTTGAAGGCCGGGTTATTCTTTATGCAGATAAACAAACTAAGTCCTTATCTGGTGCCTTAGAAGAAACAGAACGACGTAGAAATAAGCAAATAGCCCATAATAAGCTACATGGCATCACTCCAGAGACAATCAAAAAAACAATTTCATCGTCTTTGGATCTGCGTAAAAAACAACACGCCTCTGATTCTCCGCTTAAAGATCTCTCAGTAAAAGATATCGAAAAGAAAAAGAATCAGCTACTGAAAGATATGAAAACAGCAGCCGGTAATTTAGAATTTGAAAAAGCAGCTAGCCTTCGTGATGAATTACGTGCACTAGAAGCGCTCGAGATTAAGTTTTTATAGCAGTATGCATTAGCTTTTTGCATCACACTCCAAGCAATTCAGTCTCTGGATGGCAAACTAAACCAATCTATAACGTGAGACAGGCTGCCCAAAAATGATCCCATTGCCCTATAAGCAGATAATTTTAAAAATTTAGAAATAGTATTGGTTTTGCGATCAAGCTCTGCACAATACCATGTGCCTATGCTCCTATTTAGAAATTCATATACACTCACTAGATAGTGTAGTCACGAGATAATAAAGAGTGATATGCTCTCCTAAAAAGATA
>JBAXJB010000013.1:0-35692 GCA_037138055.1 Alphaproteobacteria bacterium
CGTTTTAGTGGAACTTTTAATTGTCGTTTCAGGTATTTCTAATTGTCGCTGATCACGAATGGAGTATTGATTGCATTCTTAACCAAAATATCGGTGCTGCCTTGGTGATTTTTACATTGATCTCCATATAAGCTGATCCTTCATGTTTGACGTTCGTGCCGTACAAAAACCATTCACCATTACAATAGCCAATTCTGCGTACCCGTATTTTTCCGTCAGCGGTTTGCACAATGCAGGGAGAATCTAAGCATTTCTTTAAATCAGCCAAGTCTACAAGCTCACCCCCAACAAAGTCTCCATGAACATAAAACGGTGCCATCGCATCATCATTGACCATTAACGTCATCCCGTTAGGATAAGACTCTTTAAAATAACTCAAATCCCTTAAGGCATTGATGGTTTTACTAGAGGTTGGACCTTTTGATTTGATGAACTTCGAGGGGAGAATAGTGCTAGGCGGTGATCCCTCTCCTTTTAGTAGCCATTCAGCACTGCACTCGATTGAATGGGCAAGGGCTGCAGTGATTAAGCGCTGAATATTTTGAGTTTTGATATTATTAAAACCGCCCTCCCATTTTTCTAGGGAAACGGCTTTGATGTCATGGCGTTTTTCCATTGTTTGTCGATCAAGTCCCATTAGACCGCGCAAATAGCGAATTCTATTGCCAATGATGCTTAAATCACTCGTATTTTTTTTACCCAACGGCTAACTCATGCTTCTTTTCTTCATAAAATACTCGATCTCGTTAAAAAGTCAAACTTTATGAACCGTTCAGCGGATGCTTGTACTGATTATTGTGATGCTTTTTCGTATACCTTTATCATCAAATTATCTCTTTCTTAAAAATATATTTATAAAAAATATGTTTACACAGAAATATATTAAGGTATAGTAACTTCACGAATTAGGGCGTATAGGTAAGGTGAAAAATCTTGCCAACAGTTTCAACAATGGATGAAGGAGAACAAGTATGTTTAAACGTTTAAGATCGCAATTTTTAAGAATTCTACCTACGATAATCATTTTAAGTTCCTTCGTTCATGGTGCTTATGATCCCAATGACCCGCGTCATCAGTTAGTGAATAAAATTAAAGAGCAATATGCGACTGAAATCACTGCTCGTCAGGCTTTATTAGGAACCCATTACAATGTAGTGGCATTGGTTGATATTGCGCGTGAACGGTTGGAATTAGAAAGATTTACGCCCTCTGATCCAAATTGGGGCTTAGTCATTCGTTATGCTTTATCGGGATATGGATATAGTAAAGGCGTTGATGCAACATTAAGAACAAGTGATGCTGAAATTAGCTCCCTTAAAGTTGGGCATGCATTAAGCAGCGCCTACTTACGAGCTCAAAGAGGAGTAGATCTGGTTGAATTTTCACAAATGCATGCAGTGATGGCAGCATCAGCAATGGCATCTTTGGTTGATGTGACAGCTTGCGTTACAGATGCAGTTCCTGTTCCATCAACATTGTTATCGAGTGCCGAAGAATACGCAGATATCCTCAATCGTGTTGCAGCCTCTATTCCTGAGGAAGTTCATGCTTTTGCTGAAACAGCCGTAGATCGTCTGCGCGGCCTTAGCCAACTTAATAAATTCAATGCATGGTTTGCCCATGAACGGTTTTGGGCAGCAGGGGGTGTTATTGATCCGCATACCTATGAACAACAAAGAACATCTCGTGCCGCATTTGCAGGAACACCGATAGCATTTCTGAATGATTTATCTACAAAGCTAGATACAGCAATGCGGTCGATGGATGCCGTGCCAACTCCCCAAAGTGTTGAGGATTTAGTTAGACAGTCACAACAGATTCTCTTAACGATTGCCGCTGGAACAATAGGAGAAGATGGTATTCCTATTCGTCTTAATCCTGCTAATGCTGCGGATTGGCAAATTATTCGCAAAGCACTATTCCTGGCCTTAAGCGTGACGGAAGACCCTGAAAAAAGTGGAAAGAGCTATTTGACTCCAGTATATGAGCTTGCAAACTATTATTATCAAAAGACAGATACTGATGCCGTTAAAGAATATTACCTAAAGCTTGAAGCGTATGGTGTTGGTTTTTCAACATTTTGGAAGGGATTAAAAGAAGCTCAAACAAATGCGGTGATTCAAACAAAATTAGCAGAACTGCGCGATGCTGTTAGTGATCCATTATATGGATTTATTAGAGGTAACCCAACACATAAAGTTCAAAGAAATGTAATTGATCCTCTTTATAAAGGAGCGTTTGTCTCTTCGATAAATGCAATTTCTGTAGTCGATTCACGAGCAGAGTTAGCGACAGCTCTAGGGTTGCATGGTCGCCTTAATCACACACAAGTCTTTAAAACATTGTATCCTGACTTAACGATGTGGGCTGAGTATCATGTGCCAAGTGCACGTGCAGAAGAATTGATGGGATCCGCTCGACCTCGAATCGTAGTACCTGCAGGTTTCCAACCCAAACGCATACATTTAGCTTATGTTGCGGGTAAATGGTCATTGAAGGGAATTAACGGGGCTAGAGAACATATTCTATGGACACAAGGTTCAAGTGCTACCCAAGAATTCATAGGATCATTAGAAGATGCACGTGGAACGCATTTGTTTAATTTCAAAGTAGAAGGAGCAACTGCCGTTATTAGGGCAATCAGTTCAGGGTATGGATTTAATGCAGAAAATGCAGGCACTAACATTGTAGTGGCCCATGGAGATGAGCTGGGATTGATAGAATCATCATCCTATCCAGAAGATACAGATGTTGAGAATTTTGCCGATGGTTCAATTATCATTAGGGGAAATACGTATTCAGGGATGCGTGGTTTCTTATCAGCACTCCGTAGTAGCGCTTTAATTACTGCTCCTAAGATTGATCTGAATTATGCAAAGGGATATGAAGTTAGAACCCATTCGAACGGAGCAACATTTAATTTCTTGGTAAAAAAAGGACAAGGAATAGGTGCTCATAACAGTGTTATACTCAATGGAGACTCTGTAGCGCTAAACCAAAGCAGCATTAGAGGCCGTTTCACGGTTCAAATGTATAAACAAACCGACTCTAATAATTATTTACGGACTGATGGCACCGACATCCAAACGGCCTATTTCTTTTTAGAGCATAATTGTTGGCACACAGATACAGGCGTAACTTTTGCAGGTAGCAAAAGAGATCCTTATGGTCCAAAGACTCAAGTATCATCTGCTGAATTAAATCAGTTGAAAGCAGCGATAACAGTTCTTAGTTATCAACCATGTTTTGATGTCAGTAGAGTTATGGCATTTAATGTGGGCGATGTATTTACCTTAGAAGATGCGGAATATAATGCTTTACTAAGTGGTCCACATATCTGGGGACTGTATCTTCTAAAGGTAAACACAAAGCCACCTCTTGACCTATACATTACATATTATACTGAGGTACAAAGCGACGAATACGATAGTGGTTGTGGTTTCGGAGGATTTGGAAACTATGGAGGTGGTGGTGGTTTTGGACAAATGCCAAGCGCATCAACATGGGTTCCACCAAGCAGCTCATTTCATCAAACAACAATGGCAAAACAGGCAGCGTTTATACAAAAAACAGGAGGAGGCGGTAGAGGTGCGGTATCATCAGGAGGTGGACTAAGTCTTGTTGGTGCTAACATCGGCGTCAGCAACCGTGGTGGCAACACGAGCATAGTCGGTGACATGACCTTTGGCTCAGCTATGCAAAACATGAATCTAGGCGAAACTACGCTTGGGTTTGATTACAGAAGCGGTGAAGGTGGAAAAAGTCTAGGACTATCATCAACCTTTACGCCACCAACCCTGATGGAATCAGTCCAATTAGGAGCGATGGGTATTAACCCAGCGGCACCATCAGCGGCGTTAGGATTACACATGGGAGCAAGTGCTGGGATTTTGCAGTTGACGGCTCATCAGGGTAAGATGAATGCAGCAAATGTATTCAAAGCCATAAGAGGTGTTAGGTCTGCAGTAGCCGTTGGCACTCCATCAACGACATCCGGAAGAATTAGTTTTAGTGACGCAATAATCCAAAGTTTTAAAGAAGCTCATGGAATTGATGAAGAAGCTAATGCAAAAGCTACTGGTGAAGACGAAGGAAAGTCCGTTGCTGCAACTGGTGGACCAAAGGGGCAATTGCCTGATCCTGATAAGGATGGTAAAGAAACAAAGGTTGAGCAAGGAAAAAGTCAGGCTCCAGAAGTGGCTGAACCAGACTCTATCTATGAGCAGCTTGATGATAAAGGCACTAGCGTAAAATCAAGAACCTTCTATGATAAAAATGGTAGGCAATTTTCTAGGCAAGATTTTGCTGGGAAGGGCCATCCAGTTCCAGGCAGTGGCGGAGAGAGAGTGCTTCCTCATGAACACCAAACTGTGTTTGATGCACAAGGTTTGCCTATTGCTAAAGAAGTAGTTAAGCGCGTAGCAGAAGGCTACACTAACGCACCAACTTTGTGAGGTAATTATGAGTGATGTTTTATTTGGAGTTCTTAAACATACTATTGATTCTCCTTATGAAGGGGAGAACCTAGATAAGTATATTGATTTTCTCCACACCATACAAAAAATTGCTATAGAGCAAAGATTAACCATTTGGATAAATGGGATACAATCTAATGATCCCAATGATGCAGAGTATTATAGATGCATTCCCGATGAATTGAAGGAAGATAAGCAAGCGTTTACCCTGGTGATTTCAAGGGCACCCTATGACATGACTGCTGATGCTTTATTTGGTGATTGGGAGTATGAATCCTGGCGGGAGGGTTACGTACCAGGCCGAGCAAAAGTGTTCAAAGAACTAGAGAATGTTGTGAATCAAGTTTTTGCTTTGGATGAGGTAAAAAGCTTATGGCTTAGGTACCAGTGTATGTTTGCTTGTGATGTTAACAAGCTTGCAACCATCGCTGACTTAGAAGCGCAAATTTATAAGCAATGTTCTAATGGTAGCTCCTTTCAAGTTTCAGACTTTGAAATTAGTTTGAAGAAAGAAGAAAAATAATGGGGAATTGATAGCATAATTTTGCTACGGTTTCTTCTGCTCGGGTGGCTTTTAAGTCACCCGTTTTATGGTGCGGCAGCAGGAAGAGTAATGCACTATGGAAAAAATTGATGAATACTGTTAAATCTTTAATTCTGATATAGATTTTGGGGTTATTACGAAATATCCTTACAATTTGATGGTAGAAATAGGGGACTTTTAATTTTCATGACAGGTAATTCTAATTGTCGCTGATCAGAAGAAGAATTTTCTAGCATTTCGGACCAAGAAAGTGCAAGTGGCGTTCATTATCAACTTCTTGATTCTCAAATAAAAAAAGAAACAGATAGGGTTGATTATTTTACGCACATTTCTAAAAAAGTCATCAATCAAAACGGCATTGATAACGCAGCTATTATCGAAATTGAATTTGATCCTATAGGTGATTCACTTGTACTTCACCACGTAAACGTAAAACGCGGGAAGACAATTATTAACCATCTGAAAACTGCAAAAATTAAAGTGCTTCAGCGCGAAAAATCTTTAGAGAGAAAGCATTATACAGGCGCCAAATCTATTAACATTATCTTAGATGACATCAGAGTCGGTGATATCATCGACTATAGCTTCACTTTAAAAAGCAAAAACATTAATGATAATAAGAACTTTCATACCAGAATTTACCTTTCCAACGCTGTTCCAATTCATTTTTTAAGTAAACGTATTTTGTGGCCTCAAAGCCTGCCTCCGCTTGTTGTTAAAAATCATACGACTGATCTTCAGCCCATCACAAGGAAACGCGAAAAATATACTGAATATTTATGGCAAAAAAAAGAAGTCCCTGTTGAACAATACGAACCTTATACTCCTATTTGGCATGATGTTGTGCCTTGGATTGAAATAAGCACTAACCTTAATTGGCGGGATATTAATCTTGATCTGTCTGAGCACTATAAAGTCCAGGCTTTACCACCTTCCATAAAAAAACATGTTGATCGTATCATCAGTGCAGAAAAAGACTTAGGCAAACGTTTCATTACTGCAATACGCTTCATCCAGGATGAAATTAGATATATGGGAATGTCCGATCGTATTGACGGATACAAACCGTTAAATGCCGAACTAACTTATGAAAGACGTTTTGGTGATTGCAAGGACAAAACGTACCTTGCATTGACTATGCTTAAAGCTTTGGGAATAGAAGCTTATCCAGCTGTTGTGCACACGATGTTTGGAAAACTTCTTGATTCACGCTTAGCAAATCCTGCAATTTTTAATCATATTATTGTTGTTGCCATTATTAATGGTAAAAAGTATTGGATTGATCCAACGTGTTCTTTGCAAGGAGGAACATTAAAAAATTACGTTCAGCCCGACTATGGCTACGCACTTATTCTGGATGGAAAATCGCAAAGCCTCATCAAAATGCCTTCTCTTGAGCTAACAGAGCCTTCCATTGAATTTTATGAGAAATTTGACCTTTCAAAAGGACCTGGAAACCCAAATTATCTATCGATAAAGACCGTGTATAAAAATATGCATGCAGATAGCCAACGTGGATATTTTCATATAACACCAAAAAAAGAGATGAACGAATCTTATGTTAATGGAATGAAAATAAATTACCCCCTTATTCGACAAAAAAGTGAACTTATTGTTTTAGATGACCGAGAAAAAAATGTCATAATTGTCGCAGAAGACTATGAAATACCTGACCTGTGGAAAAGAAGGGAAGCTAAAAAACTCTGGATTATGTATACGTATGTTGATGAGTTTATAACTTATCTAAATAATAAAAATATTTTTGCTGATAGAAAGACCCCTGTATCCCATATTTTCCCCAGATATATTACCAAGAAAATAGAGATGATTCTTCCTGACAAATGGGATTTCAAAACTGAATCAATAGCTGTAACTGATCCCACTTTTGAGTTTAAAAAAGAAACGCAGTTGCAAGATCTAAACTATTCGATTTCTTATGTTTATAGAAGCCTTAGTGATCATGTAGAACACAAAATGATTGCTTCTTACATTAAAAACGCTGATCAAGCCTATGCTCTTTTAAAAAGTAATCTATGTCAATTTGATCCATCTCCCCCTGATAAGATGTTTGGAAAAAAAGAACCACCTAAAAAGAAAGATTCCCTAAATTGGCCAATCTTTTTACTGCTTGTTATTGCTCTTATATTTTTCATTTTTTTAGCCAAGAAAATTTATGTTTCTAAACCTAAAGTGCTTTTGGAAAAAGATGAAGGTTCTAAATTTTATGGCATTGAAGGTTGGCCGTTGTTGTCAGGTTTTTATATTCTTTTCAGAATCATTATTTATTTTGGGGCCTTTTATTCTATAGCAAGCGAGGTATTATCCCATGACACGTGGATTAGGGTCTCAACCTCAACCTCCGATACATTCAAACCATTTTTTCTTCCTTTGGCATTTAAAGTAGCGTTTACGTCTCTTTTACTTACTGCATTGTGGGGGCTGACGGCAATACTTTTTTTGAAGAAGAAACATCTATTTCCACATGTGTTTGTTTTTGCGTTGTTTGGGGATTTTTTATTTATAATATCCGATCAGATATTGTCTTATTTTTTCCTTTCTTCTGTTTCAACAAAGACAGATATTATGGGCACCATAATCTTTGGATTGGTTGTATTGATCTGGGGTGTATATATGGCAAAATCAAAAAGAATCAAAGTGACCTTTGGACAAAATTACTCATTTAATTTCAAAAAAAATAACAATACACTCTAATTAAAAAAGAAAGCGAAGTTCAAATGCAAAAAAATCCGCTACAAAACAGCTCTGATGAACTGGCAACAATAAAATTTTTCAGTTTTGAATTAGAAGCTATTAGCTTAAAACAAATATTAGATTTTTATGCTTGGTTTTTGATTGCTGAAATAATTATTATGCTTGCAATAGCATTGCTTTTTGACAGGTTTAATGTTGGTGGAATTTATGGGGATTTATATCTGTGTGGAGTCATAGGAACTTTGGGTTTTTGTATTTATAGATACAGGTATTCACCGTACATGCATGGCCTTATAATTATTGCTTATGGCTATTCGTTTGGAGAAAAAATTAACTATTTAAAAAAATTCAAAACGGATTCATACCTAATTGAAAAGTTTAAAAATATTATATTTAACGAAGGAACCTTTGCTTCAATACATGATTTTTTTGCAGAAAGCTTATGCGAAAATATTTCTTATTATTTTAACGGCTTTATTATGAGTTTGATTTTTTTCTATTTTGCATATTCCTATAAGAAACTGAATAAGCGCACTAACTAGAATGACTAAATTTCTAACTCTGCTCGGGCGGCTATTAAGTCACCCGTTTCTGTTTGGTCAATACATGCGATGGCATTATTTATAAAAACGCGGTGCAATGAATTACAAAAATGCGGGTTTAAGTTATCTCTTGAAAAACACTTAGCGCTCATGAAAAGCGCTTATATTACCATTAACTATGAGAAAAACAGTTACAAATGGAATGTGTGCAGAAATCAGATCGAGTGTCATTTTGCATATTTTGCTAAATGCGCACTTATGCAGAGTGCAAAGTGCGCTACACTTTTTACACCACTATGTTGCCTACGGCGTTTATTCATAGCAACAAGAATGCAAAGATAGCAATTTTTGATTTATACTGGACGGCTGGACGGATAAGTGTCCAAGTGGACGGATAGGTGGACGGATAAAAAAAGCTGAAAGCCGCAGTTTTACTATAGGGTGGACGGCTGGACGGCAAAAATGACTTTTTTGAGCGGTCTCAGAAAAAATATTTGTATTAGATCTTTTCCATATTTCTTCAAGTCTTCAAATTCTTCTCACAAAGAAAGTGAAAAAAAATCAAAAGCCCAGTTAGGTGTGCTTATGTTTACAAAAAAATAGGGTTGAATTTATTTAAAAAAGTAACCCCGGCGTAACCCCGAAGAATTTCCTCTAATTTTAAAAACCGCTGAAAGTGTTTGTGGGACTGGTGGGCGCCGTAGGAATCGAACCTACGACCCGCTGATTAAGAGTCAGCTGCTCTACCAACTGAGCTAGGCGCCCGCTTGGCTATATTTTTAGCCTAAATTAGTGTGTATGTCGACCCTAAAATAAAAGAGGCACAAATGTATTTGTAATGTCGAGCCCATGTTTTATGGGTCGACATTACACTGTTCTTACTCTGCATCAATAACTTCAAGCAATTCTACATCAAAAATCAAATTTGCGTTTGCAGGAATAAGTCTACCCGCACCACGATCTCCATATCCTAATTCTGATGGAATATGCAAACGACGTTTGCCTCCTGGCTTCATGGTAGCTAAGCCTTCTTCCCACCCCTGAATAACCATGCCGACACCGTGGGTATATTGTAGTGGTTCACCGCGATCAACGGAGCTGTCAAATTTTTGCCCATCTTCAAGAGTACCTGTGTAATGCACAAATATAATTTGTCCGGCCTTTGGTGAATTACCAGTGCCTTCTGTTACATCTTCGTATTTAAGTCCAGAAGCTGTTGTGATCATAATTTATCCTTTTAAAAGTAAAAGGAAATATTAGCTTGCTAATGTCTGTTTTTCAAGCGTCGATGGAAAATTTTGAGGGTTTCTGCGGCTTTATCAAAAAGACTACCCTTTTTAAAAGTACCCACTACTTGCCCCTCTGCATTGATTTTCATACCGGCAGGTAACCCTGTCATCAGCTCAATTGCTTCACATACGGTATCAACACCCCAAATATAAAAATTACCATGTGCAATGTCTTCCACAACCTCAGGACGTAATGTAAGGTTTGAAATATTTGCATTGGGTATAATAACACCTTGAGTTTTTGTAAAACCACGCTCTTTGCACAGGCGATGAAATCCTTCAATTTTCATATGAATTCCACCCACCACTTGTGAGCTGCCAAATTGGTTAATGGAACCAGTAATAGCAAGGTCTTGACGTACAGGAACATTTGCAAGCGACGAAAGTATTGCGATTAATTCAGCCATCGATGCACTATCACCCTCGACATCCGTATAGTTTTGTTCAAAGGTAAGTGAACAAGAACATGAGAGGGGAAACTTTTGCGCAAATACACCGTTTAAAAATCCTTCTAAAATGAAGGCACCTTTTTGCTGTATTGGCCCACCTAGTTCTGTTAAGCGCTCAATGTTCACAACTCCTTGCTCGCCCACATATGTTCTAGCACTTATACGCGCTGGAATTCCAAAACTGCGATCACTAATACTTAAAATTGTTAATCCATTTACTAATCCAATTTTGCTTCCATGAGTGTCAATCAATACTTGGTTATGTTGAATATCTTCTAAAGTACCGTCTTCCATACGAGCATTGCGGCGGCGACGCTGTAAAAGAACTTGGTCTATTATTTTTTCATTTATAGATTTTTTTGAAGATTTTTCACTAGCAACTATGTCAGCTTCAGCCAAAATATCACTGATCAATTCAAATTTTCCAGAAAGTTTACTTCGGTCTTTTGCCCATCGTGAACTATAACCGGTCAAGTAAGAAATAGCCTCTGGAGTAATGTCACGGTTTGTTTCTTTTAGACACGTGGAACGAATAAGCTTTTGGTAATTGGTAATATTTTCCGGAGTTGCAGGCAAGTCTGTATCTATCTCTGCACGTATTTTAAAATATGAAGAAAAATCAGGGTCCTGTTGAAAAAAACTATAATACCAAACAGGAGATGCCACTAAAAAAACTTGCAAATTCAATGGAATTGAACGAGGACTTGGCGCATCATCTAAAGGTGTTCCACCTTCACGATAGCGTTCTCTAATAGTAATTTTACTATCACGAAGTGCTGATTTTAACATATCCCATGCATCTTCATCTTTAGCGATTTCATCGGCACGTAACACTAAAATCCCCCCATTTGCACGATGTAAAGCCCCAGGCCTAATTAATGTAAAATTTGTTTCAACACTGCCAGTTGAGGAATTATTACGATATTTAATAGATCCAAATAAATTTTCATATGTGGGATTTGATTCTAAAACGGCTTGTGCTTGGGGCTTTTGAGAGTGATCAATAATAACGTTTATACCATAGCGCTCAATCACTGCCTTACTGAGCTTCGCTTTTGGATTTTCTTCATCAAACAAAAGGGTGAGATTTTGCAAAAGATCACGTTTAAATTCATCAATCCATCCTTTTAAATGAACTGAAAATTCTTCTTTATAAGCTTGAAAATGTGGTGTGAGTATTTTTCGCGCAGTGCTTTGTTTAAGTTGAGAAATTTGTTTTTCAATTCGCTGGTTAGCTATGTTTGCAGCAATGCTTAATCGTGCCAATGAATTCCTTAAAGTCACCATGTCCTTTGGTGAATTATTGTCCTCGCACGCTTCTACGGTCTCTAGTGGTTCTAAAAATAAACCATCTATACCTGATATAAGCTCAAAACCCTTGGCTTTCGCAAGATTTTGCAACTCTTGAGTTTGTTGATCAATTTGCGCTTGCTGATACTGACTAAGACTTTCAGTTTGCTTGCGAAACTGACTAGATGTAAAAATTTTTCCAAGAATAGTACTGACACTTTGCAGCAATTCGGTAGTTTTTGATTTAAGATACACACCCTGACCAGAAGGTAACTTAAATGGCAGAGGCCTGTTATTCTCTAAAAAATTATTAACATAAACCCAATCCGATGGAGGAGGAAGTTTCTTAACATATTCTTGTAAATATCCCATGGTTGTGCTCATACGACCACTTCTGTCATCTCCAATAACAAAAATATGAAAACGTTTGTTTCGCATTTTAAGGCCAAACTCAATAGCTTCTTTAGCACGCTCATGAGAAGATAAATCAAACAAAGAAATAGGAAATTTATTTAAGCGATTTTTTGGCAAAAATACTGCTGGACTGCAAGGATGCAGCGGGATGCCGATTTGTTCAATAGGAATAGGTTCTTTCATAGTTCTATTATGAATGAACAACTATTAAATCATTCTTAACACGCAGACTGGAGTGTTATTTTTTTTTGCAGTATTGTGTAAGCTAGCACTTTTATCATGAAGCACAATAATGGCATCACCTAAAACACTATTTGAACGCGGTTTAGCTTTCACCATTTTTTCAAGCAGATGGCTGCAAGCCCCTTTATATCTTGGATTAATTGTAGCACAAGGTATTTATGTGCATAGATTCACAAAAGAAGTATGGCATCTTGTTGTTAGTTTAAAAGTATATACTGAAACTGGAATCATGCTGGTTGTGTTGAATTTGATTGATGTCGTAATGATTTCAAATTTATTGATCATGGTAATTATAGGTGGCTATGAAACTTTCGTAAGCCGACTGGGAATGGATAACCACCCTGACCTACCTGAATGGCTTGACCATGTGAACGCAAACACTATGAAAATAAAGCTTTCAATGGCATTAATTGGCATTTCTTCTATTCATTTATTAAAAACGTTTATTAATGCTCCAGAGATGCTAGAGGTAACAATTAAATGGCAAGTTATTATTCATGTGACATTTATTATCTCAGCCATAGCATTGGCGTACACAGCAAAAATTTCACAAGATAGCTTAGAGGCATTGAGTGCAAATAAGCATTGAAGCAATTACAAATGTTTTGAAAAATCACTTAAGTGAAAATGCTGTTTTGTCAGTCATTGATGAATCAGAGCAACATCGTGGACACAAAGGTCATAACCCTAGTATTGGTGTCACACATATCTTTATAAACCTAGTGTGGGAGGATTTTGAAGGGTTGTCACTTATAGAACGCCATAGATTGGCAAATGCATGGCTTGACGATTTTTTTAAACAAGGGCTGCACGCAGTAAGATATTGCTTAAAAACACCAGATGAGAATATAGAATTATGATGCCCATGGTACTAGTTGTTGATGATGATATGCGCCTTAGGGATCTGCTTGGCAAATTTTTAAGTGATTACAGTTACCGAGTGCAAACCGCGGCAAATGCTGCGCAAGCACGTGCTCAACTTGCATCGCAGCATTTTGACATGATTATTCTTGATATTATGATGCCAAAAGAATCAGGACTAGAACTATTAGCATCATTAAGAAGTGCTCAATCTTCTTACAAACAAATACCTGTAATTTTATTAACAGCTCAAGATGGATTGGAAGAAAAAATCCACGGATTAATGTCTGGCGCAGACGATTATTTGACCAAACCTTTTGAACCCAAAGAATTGATTGCTAGAATTGAAACCGTTTTAAGACGCACAATAGCCCCACGCCCCGTAGGTATTGATTTATGCTTAGGTGATTTTATTTTTAAAGTTGAAAAAGCAACTCTATTTAAAAACGATAAAGAAATTCACTTAACATCAACAGAACAAATGATGTTACGCATATTATCGCAACACCCTTACCAACCTTTTTCAAGAACTAACTTGGCCCATCGAATTGGATTTATTATTAGCGATAGAAGTATCGATGTACAAATCAATAGATTAAGGCGCAAGCTGGAGGACGAAACAGGTAAATATTTAAAAACAATTAGACATGTAGGATATGCTTTATGTCCAGATTCTTAAATGCAATTTCTAACCCGAAAAGGTTAATAAAAAAAACCTTGCCTACAAGTTTATTTAGCAGAGCTTTAATTATACTTTTAATGCCTTTGCTATTAGTGCAGGTGGTGCTTGGCTATATATTTTTTGATCGTCACACAGAAACAATTTTACGGCAACTTTCTAAAACCATTGCTGGTGACGTAGCACTTGTTATGGACTGGGTGGAACGCGACCCGAAGTCGATTAAATCAATTCAAAAAGCTGCGCACAAGTATATGCATCTCGATGTCAATTTTGCGCCCAAAAACACTTTAGAAAAGTATGGATCTCATAAAGATTCTTGGTTGTATGGATTCATGGAGAATGCACTAGACGAAGCATTAAATGCTAAACAATTATCTGCAGGCAAAAAACCTTCTTATTACCTAAGAATGCGCAACAACAATATATATATTTCAGTTGAAGCGAAAAAAAAAGGAATTTTAGAAGTTTCTTTACCACAAAAACGCTTGTTTAGTCGCACAACTCCCTTAGTTTTAATTTGGACAACTTCATCAGCATTATTACTATTTTTAGTAGCATCGCTATTTATGCGTAATCAAATTAGGCCACTGCGTCGTTTGGCAGAAGCAGCAGATCGTTTTGGTAAAGGTGACGATTTGGGTGAATTAAAAATTGAAGGAGCTCTTGAGCTCCGCATGTTAAGTCGAATTTTTAATATCATGCGCGCACGAATTCAGCGTCACCTGCATGAAAGAACACAAATGCTTGCTAGCGTTTCTCATGATTTAAGAACCCCTATTACGCGTATGCAACTTCAGTTAGCAATGATGCCTGAAAACGAGGATAATCGTTTACTGCAAGAAGATTTAAAACAAATGCAGCTGATGGTTGAAGGATTTTTGGCCTATGCAAAAGGCACAGCTAATGAAGCACGACAAGCTGTACCAATTGCCAGCTGTATTCAAGAAATCATTGATAATTTACCCGGCAAAAAAAATTCTATCGAGTTCATGCCTACAGATAACCCCATATTACAAATAAAATTACAACTTTTTAACCGTTGCTTAACTAATTTGTTGTTAAATGCTAATAGGTACGCATCACATACTTGGGTAAGTTTAAAGTTAAATGTACGTCATTGTGAAATAATAGTAGATGATGATGGGCCTGGAATTCCTGTGGAAAATAGGGAACAAGTATTCCAGCCTTTTTATAGACAAGATTCATCACGAAATTTAGATGAAGGTGGTACAGGACTTGGACTAAGCATTGTGAGAGACGCTGTACGTAGTCATGGTGGCAGAATTCGCCTTGATCAATCTCCTTATGGAGGGCTTAGGGTATCACTTACTTTTCCTAGGTCTTGATCTGCCAAGTTTACGTTGCGGCAAAGACAAAGATTAATGAAGTGAAGGTATTCATATGGCACAGTCTAAAGACCCCAGCGGCAAAGAGCATGCGCACAGCGTACACTGGAAAGAGCAACAACATAAATATGCTCAAACAGCAAAAGATATGTTTGAAAAATTTTCAGAGCATGCAAAGTCGTCAAAACCTGACCATGCTAAAGTAATCGAGCATCATAAAAAAAATCTTGAAGCACTTAGTGACTCCAGTAAAATGGCAGCGGATGTTATGAAATCTCTTGCTAGTATGCAAAGTGATTTTGTTAAAAAAACATTTGAAGATATCAACGCTATGATGCGTGAATTGATGACACAAAAACCAGGACAACCTATTGACATGTCAAAGCATGCAGAGGCAATGAAGAATTCATTGCAACGTGCTACTGACCATACAAAAAATATGGGAAGCATGCTTTCAAATTCAAGTAAGGAAATTCATGCCAAGATAAAAAGTCACCTTGATGAAGCAAAGGAAGATATCAGAGAACATGTTGCCAAACACAGTAAGCATTAGTTTGATAATGACCAGAATCTGAGAAAATATCTATTTTTACACGACATCCTTCTGCCCTTCCTAAAGGGTAGAAGCCCCCTTCAGTACCTTTTGTACTTTTTATTTCATTTCTATTGCTATCCGTAACCCTTGGGATTATATTTGAGCAGCATTATCTTTCATAGATAAAACCTGGAGAATCCTCGATGCCCATCAATCAAAAAGATTTAAGAAAAAAAATTCTCATTCCTTGTTTAGTAGGGCAAGCGTTGGAGTTTTATGATTTTACCTTATGCGGTGTTTTCATGCTGATTTTGGGCAAAAATTTTTTTCCGGCAGGCAATGATTTTGCAGCTCTGTTAGGAGGAATTTTTGCATTCTCAGCTGCATTTTGGACTCGTCCCTTAGGAGCATTACTGTTTGGTCATATAGGTGACAAATACGGCAGGAAGAAAGCGCTTACTTGGTCCATTTTACTGATGGGTGTACCAACCCTAGTTATTGGCATTTTACCTTCATATGCAAGCATAGGATTAGCAGCACCTTGTATATTGCTTGGTTGTCGTTTAATACAAGGTCTATGCGCTGGAGGAGAATATAATGGCGCTGCAGTTTTTGCCCTAGAACACATGAAGACTAAGCCAGGAATGATTAGTGGGCTTATATCTGCTTCATGCGTGATGGGTGCAGTTAGCGCAACTGTAAGTGCGTACCTTGTAACGAATTTTTTAAATTTTGAACAAGCATGGAGAATCCCCTTTTATTTAGGTGCCTGTGTAGCTGTAGTTGGATTTATTTTGCGCAAAAAAGCAATGGAAACTATGGAATTTATTAAAAGAAAACCTATAAAAGGATTACCTATTGTTGAGATAATAAAAAAATATCCAAAACAGTACATGTTGGCGATTGCAGCGGGTGCTTTTAATGGTGTCTTAAGTTACACCTTGTTTGGATTTTTAAACTTGTATATTACTCAGTATATTGGTGTAAAATTCGCAACAAGTCTGTTTTTCAACATATTTGGCATGCTTGCTTTTATGATATGTTGCCCCATTTTTGGACGTATTTCAGATAAAATCACTCCGTATCGTTCAATGCTTTTAGCAGCAGTTATAGCAATTTTTTCAAGTTGGATTGGGTTTGTCCTTTTACAACGCGGGACCTTTGAAGAGATTATTATAGGTCAGATATTTATAGGAATTGGTGTAGGAAGTTTTGTTGGCCCCTCACATATATTTCTGCAGCAACAATTTTTACCAGAAGTTCGTTATACAGGAGTTGCATCAGGATTTTCTATAGGAATGGCTATAACGGGTGGTACAACTGCACTGATAATGACATACGTAATAAAAGAAACGCAATTATTACTAGCGCCAGCTATGTACATATCAGGCGCTGCTGTTCTTTGGATACTTGCTCTAACATTTTTTAGTTCAAAAGACCAAAAGCAAGCGAATAAGTAATTAACCTTACTAACTGTGCTTTAATTTTTGAATTGCCACTAAATAGTCTGGCTGTTTAAAGACACTGTTACCTGCCACTAAAACATCTGCTCCGGCAGAAACCAAGATAGGAGCATTAACAGAGTTAACCCCTCCATCAACTACAATATGGAAATTAAGGTTACGCTCTTTTCTCACTTCAGCTAAGACTAAGATTTTATCTTGAGAAGATGGAATAAATGCTTGTCCATAAAAACCAGGATTTACACTCATCACTAGCACAAGGTCAACCAGGTCAAGAACAGACATAATCGTATCAACAGAAGTGCCAGGGTTAATTGATACCCCTGCCTTACATCCTAGGTTTTTAATGACCCCCAAATAATGACGCAAATCTGCAGTAGCCTCGACATGAATGGTAATATGATCGGCACCCGCTTTATGATACAAATCAATGCACAATTCGACTGGCTCTACCATTAAATGCACATCAAAAGGCAAGGAACATACAGGTCGAAGTTGGCGAATGATGTCTGGGCCGAATGTTAGATTGGGAACAAAGTGCCCGTCCATAATGTCTAAATGAAGCCAATCAGCGCCTGCGGCTTCTACAGCTTGCACTTCGTCTAACAAATGCAGCATATTGGCTGCCATAAGCGATGGCGCAATAAGCACGGGAGTTTTTAAATTGTCCATTAGATGCTCAACATATTGTCTAAGTTGTAAAGACCTGGTGGTTGCTTAAATAACCACTGTGCAGCTTTAATTGCACCATCAGCAAAGACATCACGATTCAAACATTCATGACTTAAACGAATAGTTTCATCTCCTTGAAAAAAATGAACAGTATGCTCACCAGGAACGTTACCACCACGAAGACTAGTGAAATTGATCATACTCTGCGGATACCCAGTTTGTTCAATCACCTTACTTAATTCTAAAGCTGTGCCTGATGGTGCATCTTTTTTTAAACGATGATGAATTTCACTAATTGCAATATCAACATTTTGACCCAAAGCTTGTGCAACTAATGCAACGGCCTTTTTTAAGACAGCAATGCCAATGCTTGTATTCGCTGCATACAAGACTGGAATAGTAATTCCTGCTGCCTTCAACATATTGGAATGAGATTCCTGAAGGCCTGTTGTGCCACACATATAAGGTTTATTTGCTTTGATGCACGCATCAAGCGCCCACTTCATATTGTCTGCATGACTTATATCAATGACACCATCACATATTTGCAAATTTTGAATAAACGAATTGATATTTTCTGCATTTAAGCGAGAATATTGAACCGTTTTAATTTCGCCTGACAAAAGTGCAATCATCGCACTGCCCATACGTCCGCTTCCTATAATACAAACGGTTTTCAACAATCCGCCCCTTAATAATTTTTTTTATGATACGCCATCTTAAATGCTGTGACCAGATTAGCGTTTTATCCCAAACATCCATTTTCTTTTCCAGCTTCACCCGCCCAAGTTGTACGCCACAAATGAAGAGTTGCTGAATTAATTCCAATTCTACTATCAAGTCTTTTTATTCTAAATTCTGGCCTCACTAAGCTTTCTGCAGGGTAAAACATCTCAGGTGGCATTAAAATATCTCTTTTTCCTTCACAACTTGATGCATTATAAAATGCTGCAGTTAAAACCCCTGGCCCAGTTTGCACAATGGTATTAAAGCCATCATCTATTGCAGCAGCACTATAAAAAGTTGGATTAGAGTGTTTGTATTGAAAATTTCTTCTCATCAAACGAATCATTTCATTGGTAATAGGGTGATCGCGACTCGCAGCCATAAATGCATTGCCTATAAACTCCGACATAGGTTCAATACCAAAAATTGAATCATACAAATAAAATAAAGGTTTTAACGACTGCAATGTAACCAAATCTATATCTAAGTAGGCACCACCTTTTGCTTTGAGTAATTCAACACGTAAAATATCACTAGCCATAGCAAATCGACATTCGGTAATTGATTGATTAAACTCGCTCTCTAATTCAAGTGAACCAATTAAATCTTGATAAGAAATCAAGCAAACATTCGTTGATGCAAGTTTTGCTTTTGTTAATGGAAATAAGTCAGGATCTTGAACTACAAAGTAATGATTCCAACCATCTGACGCCGAGTGCATTTCAGAACTTTTTATAGCCAGGTTAACGTACTGTTCTTTAGGTTCTTTTGGGTTACTAACATTAGTAAGCCACACTGAAAAAAAGTTTTGTTCAATTCTAGGTGCAGAAGGTAGTGGTTCACTAAATAAAGCTTCTAAATTGTTACAACTATATAAGCGCTCACGCTGCATATATAAATCGTCTGAATTAATCCCTTCTTGCGGACACAAAACACTTCTTAGGTAACCGACATGATCAAAGTACTGCGCAGCTTCAGTGCCTTTTTCCAAATCTGAAGGTATTGGGATTCTTGGAATAAAACTAAAAGGTTCAAGAGGCCTTGGAAATAATAATTGTGGCTCTGGTTCTATAGAAAATATAATTTTATCATCCTGTGAAAAAATATTAGGAAAAGCATGAGCAGAACCTTCCAACTCAATAGACTCGTAAAAAGACAAATTACAACATCTATAGTGGCCCTTACTTATTTTAAATATTGTTCTTGAATGTTCTTGCTGTTGATTACGCCCACTTACTACCACTGTTACAGCTTCTTCAGTTTTATTAATGACAGAAGCACTGCCTGAAAGTTTTGATTTCTCAAGCAAGTATTTTAGTGCATTGGCATTATCAAAAACGTCATCTCTACCTCTCCATACTATTGGCATGTTAGACGTTTTTGGTTCGGCTATTTCAATATATTCTCTTTCTGTTTCATCAATTAAAGATGTGTTAATATGCAAAAAGCCAAAACATGAACAAACAGTTGATTGCGTTACCTTTTCTGAAGCTATTTCGTCTTTTTCAGACCGTTTAGAAGCAGGTAACGCAGTATCATCAACAAATACATATCCAGGATGTTGAGCAGCAATAAGTTGCTGAGTTACCAAAATACCAACTAAAAACCATCTTTTGAATAACATCTTTTAATTCTTTAAAAGTACTGCTACCGAAATAATAATTTATTGAAGTTAATATTTAGTTGAGGTTAAGTTAATATTGAATTAATATAGAAACAAGCATTCCAGATACACTTTACAAAAGATCTTTGATTCAATGAAATCGTACATTCTTGGGTAATTGTTCACACTTGAATAACCCCATTTTATAAGGTCCAGTTTCTATTGTTTCCCAAACAGTTTGTAAATATGACAAAGTTTTTTTAACATCTTTAATGGCATATTGTTTTGGGTAATCTTTTGTGAGCACTAAATTAAAAGCAATATCTCGCAGTGATATGCCAGCATGATAAGTTGGATCTAACGCTTTTAAAATATAACGCCACAAGCCTTCAATTCTTTGACTGCTGAATAGATCATGAGAAATTCCATGAAGGTGATCCCAGCTTTGACTCGCTGTTCGAACACGATTATGAATGCCAAAACTTCTCATTGCTAAACCATATAGCTTGGCAAAAGCCAACCCTGCCTGAAATTGTGACTCATTAATGCATTCATCCACATATAACTGATGTAGCAAGCATCCCTCATTTGCTGCATTAATGATACTTTGAGCCAAACTTTGCGCTTGTTGTGTGCAAGAAGGTTTTGTTGTAATTGCTTTTACCATGATAACCCTTTCACAAAAAATGCTTTCAAATTTTCTTCTATGCGCCTTTTATTAGCAATTACCAATAATTGCCCTGCATTCAATGTTTTGGTTCCAACCTTAAATTGACGACATTTCAGGTCAATATTAGGTGCTGAAAGTTCGTACAAACAAATATTTTGGCTACTTAAATATTGGCACACTTGCCAAAAGCTAACCCAATTTTCAAATTCTTTTTGTAAAGCATAACGTTCAAAAGAAGGCACAATAGCAGCCGGCGTCAAGCTTTTTTCTTTTTTATGTGTAGAATGAGATTCACTGAAATTTTTTCTTGGTTTTTCAAAACGTATTCCAAACCGACTCAGTGCTTTATTCGTGGCAGTAGTTGTTCGTCCCAGTTCTTTTGCAATTATTTTTATTGCTAAACCTTCTAAAAAATAGCTACGTGCATTTTCAATATCTGTGGCTGACCATTCCTGTATACCCATGCATCCTCCTATGCGAAAAAGTTATTTCTGGTTTGTTATATTCACATAGATAGTTTGATAGAAACTTATAGCATTGGTCAATACGTTAAATGTCCCAGATAATTTTAATAAAATTTTATAAAATAAAATAGGAATCAGGATTTTTAGTCCCTATAAACAGGGTTTGGCTATTGTTTCTTAAAAACAAAAAAAGTATACGAAAGAGTTATCTCATTCACGTTTTTTAGCAAAGGATCATTGGCAAAAGCAGGATCAATAAAAAACTGTACTGGCATTTCCATAGTTTCTCCGGGATCTAGTTTTTGCTGTTCAAAACAAAAACAAAACACTTTGTTAAAGTACTGCCCAGCAACATCGGGAGAAATGTTATAAGTAGCCATCCCAACAATAGGTTTATTGGACCGGTTTTTTGCTTTGTAATACGCCAATCCATTTTCGCCAATTTTTAAACGAATGGTATGTTGCAATGGTGAAAATTCCCATGGCAAATCACGGTGCGTGTTAGCGACGAACCGCACGGTAATTTCCCGGTTAATCACTTGAGTTGAACCATCTCGGCTAACCTTGGGTGTGCCACCAAATCCTGTTTTTTGACAAAAAACTCTGTATAAAGGCACTGAAGCAAACGCCAATGCCAACATAGCAAAGAACCCAACCGTCAATAAAATAGCTACGGTTTGGTCATTCTTTTTCACTAAATATCCCAATGATATGTTCAACAATACTAGGGTCAGCAAGAGTACTAACATCACCGATTTTTTCAAATTCACCCCTAGCGATCATGCGTAAAATTCGACGCATAATTTTACCCGAACGTGTTTTGGGTAAACCCTTTACAATATAAATGGCATCAGGGCTTGCTATGGGCCCAATTTGTGTACGGATAGTTTGTTTGATAATTGATTTTAATTCATTGTTACTATGGGTTACATGAGCGCCTGGAATAGCAAAAACCATAATGCCCTCCCCTTTAATGGCATGAGGAAAACCAACAACTGCTGTTTCAATAATTGAATCATCCATCGTTGCTGCAGTTTCAATTTCTGCAGTTCCTAGACGGTGGCCAGACACGTTTAATACATCATCAACTCTGCCAGTTATCCAATAATCTCCGTCAGCATCACGACGCGCTCCATCGCCACTAAAATAATAACCAGGGAATTGACTGAAATAGGTTTCTTCAAAGCGATTGTGATCTCCATAAACGGTGCGCATTTGCCCCGGCCAAGAAGCCTTCATTCCTAAATTTCCTTCAGCAGGATGCCAATCAATTTCTTTACCATGATCATCTAATAGCACAGGCAGAATTCCAAAAAAGGGCTGCGTTGCAGAGCCTGGTTTTAAATTGTGGACGCCAGCTAACGGAGTCATCATAATGCCACCAGTTTCTGTTTGCCACCACGTATCAACAATTCTGCAATTTTCATTACCAACTTTGTGAAAATACCATTCCCAGGCTTCTTGGTTAATGGGTTCGCCAACAGAGCCTAATAACCTTAAAGATTTACGAGACGTTGATTGTAACCATTCATCACCCTCTTGCATAAGACTGCGTATTGCCGTGGGGGCAGTGTAAAAAATGCTAACTTCTAAGTCATCAATTATTTGCCATAAGCGATCAGGATTGGGGTAGTTAGGAATACCTTCAAACATCACTGTTGTGGCCCCATTAGCAAGTGGGCCATAGACAACATAAGAATGACCTGTAACCCAACCAGCATCAGCTGTACACCAATAAATGTCATTCTCTTGCACATCAAATATCCATTGATGAGTTAGGCTTGCATAAGTTAAATAGCCGCCACTTGTATGTAGCACACCCTTAGGTTTTCCAGTTGATCCTGAGGTATAGAGAATGAACAAGGGATCTTCGGCATTCATAGGCTCCGGTGTAATGAATTGATCACAATTTGGCGTATAAATAATATCCCGATCAGGCACCATCAGCACATCTGCGTTTGTGCGGTTTACAACTAAAACTTTTTCAACTTCTGGTGCTTGCAGAAGGGCCATATCAACGTTCGTTTTTAATGGAACGGACTTACCCCCACGCAAGCCTTCATTAGCGGTAATAATAACTTTTGCCTTACAATCTTGAATACGCCCCGCCAAGCTTTCTGGAGAAAATCCACCAAAGACAACAGAATGAACAGCCCCAATTCGGGCGCAGGCAAGCATTGCATAAGCAATTTCAGGGATCATGGGCATGTAAATAATGACCCGGTCGCCCTTTTTGACACCCAGTTCTTTTAATGAAAATGCCATGGCGTTTACTTCTTTAAGCAACTGAGCATAAGAAATATGTTTAGTCGTTTCGCCTTGATCATCCACCCAAATAATTGCGGTTTTATCAGGCATTACATTAGCGTGACGATCAACACAATTTGCGCACACATTTAGCACGCCGTCTTCAAACCACTTAATAGATATTGGTTTGTTAAATTGCCAGTTTCCAGCAACAGTGGGAAATTTCATCCAATCTAAGCGCTTTGCAATTTCCAACCAAAAACTATTGGGATTAGTTTTTGCTGATTCTTGTAATTGCTGATAATTGGTTGAATTAATCAAATAGGATTGGTCGTTGATTGGTTTTGGGTAGGTCATAGATTTAAAATGATTTTATTTTTATAAATCCTACCCTGTATAAGCGATTTGAACAAATTTAAGCGTTGGAACTATTGTCTGATTTTTTTCAAAAGATTTCTTTTTGGTTTTAAAGAAAGCTTTTTTGAATTTTCATCAGCGTTTTCATCATTTTCTTCTTCATCGTCGCCTTCGTCATCTTGTTCTGCATCAATTTCATAATCATCAGCTTTGCCATCTTCTGCATTTTTATAAAGTCTTTTTGATTTTAAAAATTTTGCGACTCTATCTTGTTCCACAGAAACTGGTTCTGTTGGCTTTAAAGCGCTAATTTCACCCTCTACATCTGTGACTACATCTCTATGTAACTGTGTTCTGGGATCTTGTTCTGCACTACCTCGGTTATCCTGACCTTCCAATTCAAAAGCTTTTACTTTTACTTCTACTTTTTCTACTTCGCTAACCCCTGATATTGCTGAATCTGATCGATGGGATTCAACTACCGGGGCACTAGTTTCTGCAGGAAGAACTTCATCTTTAGAAATAACCACTGCTCCTGGGCCACTAAGCTCTGTTGCATTGGCATCAACAATAGAAGTTAAGACCATCGGTTTGCTTGCATCTGAACTTACAGTATGCAGAATTGACGAATTATCCACGCGACTAACAACTAGCTCTTGCTGTGGTAAAGCAGCTGTCTTGTGAGCAAAAGCAAGTGGAGGAGACTGAGACTGAGACTGAGACTGAGACTGAGACTGAGACTGAGACTGAGACTGAGACTCATTACTCACGTCACTACTAGCAGAAGTTGAGTCAGTTGCAAGCTGATTTTTCAACTTGCGAGGCTTTTTGAAATGACAATCGCCATTTCCACATCCCGCATGACAAGGTCTATTTTTTTGAATAACAGAAAAATCACCACAGAACACATCATTTGCAGCAAATACGCCTGCAAACATCATAAATAAAACTAATACGCTTTTATAAATCATATTTTTAAACTCAAATCTAACCTTGTACTTTTAACATATAAAGTAGACATTATGCTAGTAATGAATAACTTTCCCATACGCATCTAGCGTTGACTCATGCATCATTTCTGAAAGTGTAGGATGTGGGAAAATAGTATGCATCATTTCTTCTTCTGTTGTTTCCAAGGTTTTACCAATTGCAAAACCTTGCACTAGTTCTGTAACTTCAGCCCCTATCATGTGGGCACCAAGCAATTCACCTGTTTTTGCATCGTAAATAGTTTTAACCAACCCTTCTGGTTCCCCTAAAGCAATTGCTTTGCCGTTACCACGGTAGGGGAATCGGCCAACCTTTAAAGTGTGTCCAGCGGCTTTGGCTTTTTCTTCAGTTAAGCCGATACTAGCAATTTGTGGATGGCTATAAGTGCATCCTGGAATATTGGTGGCTTTAATGGGATGTATCCCCTTCATACCAAACATGTGTTCAACAGCTAAAATACCTTCATGGCTAGCCTTGTGCGCAAGCCACGGGGCACCAGCAACATCCCCTATTGCATAGACACCTTTTTCTGCAGTTTCGCACCATTCATTGACCAAAATTTGGCCTTTTTCTATTTTGACTTTGGTTTTTTCAAGCCCTAGGTTTTCTGTATTACCTGAAATGCCAATAGCAACAATTACTGCGTCAACCTTAAGCTTTTCTATTTCTTTGCCATCTTTTGATATCACCGCATCTACATGATCTTTGGAAAGATTTAGTTTACTAGTAGAACCCAGATGAAATTTCATACCGTGCTTTTCAAATTGCTTTTGTGCCAAAGCTGAAATTTCTGAATCTTCGTTTGGTAAAATTCTTGTTTGCATTTCAATAACAGTTACCTCAACCCCAAGGGCACGATAAAAACTAGCAAATTCAATTCCTATAGCCCCTGAACCAATAACAAGCAATGACTTAGGTGTGAATTCCGGCGTCATCGCTTGTTTTGCTGTCCAGATACGTGGATGAGCCTCAATACCTGGCAGCATTCGAGCTTTAGCGCCCGTTGCTATAATCACATTCTTAGCTTCAATCGTTTCAATTTTTTCGCCTTTTATTTTTAAAGTGTTCGCTTTTTCAAAGCTAGCTTCACCATAAAAAACAGTGACTTTATTTTTAGCTAGAAGCCCTTTAATACCTGTAGATAATTGCCCAGCAATTTTCCTAGATCGTTCAACCATTTTGGCAAGATTGACTTTAACCTGCCCTACTTCAATGCCAAATTCATTAGCATGATTAATTAAATGCAACACTTCTGCAGAACGTAAAAGTGCTTTGGTAGGTATACACCCCCAATTTAAACACACTCCTCCTAGATGTTCTTTTTCGATGACAGCTACTTTTTTACCAAGCTGACTTGCCCGAATAGCAGCCACATAACCACCTGGACCAGCACCAATTACAACAACATCAAAATTCTGCATACTTTTTCCTTATAATTTTTTTTGCATCTTTTTAAGATAACCTAACTAATGTCGTGATGCTATTTCCTTTTTCTTGTAGTACAATGAAACAGAACATTAGGAAGGTTCATTTAATTATATGGCAGAAATTATCATTTACACGACGAATTATTGCCCGTATTGCGTAAAAGCAAAACAATTGCTACGCAATAAGGGGGTTGAATTTGAAGAAATTGATTTAACAAATGATGATACTGGGCGCATACAGTTGGTAGAAAAATCTGGTGGCAGAAAAACCGTTCCTCAAATTTTCGTTAATGGTAAGCATATAGGTGGATGTGATGATTTATTTTCCCTAGATGCCAAGAAGGAGCTTGATACTTTACTAGCATGAGTTTATTTAAGAAAAAATCAAATAATATTCCATCAGAAACTTTTGCAGCCCTTGATATTGGATCAAGCAAGGTGTGCTGCGCTATTGCAAAAATGAACCGAGATATAAACTCTGAAAAAGGAGTGACAGTTAAAATTTTAGGCGTAGCTTCTCATGTTGCAAAGGGCATTCGGGGGGCTTCTCTTATTAATTTAGAGGATCTTGAAGATTCAATATTAAATAGCATTCATTCTGCAGAACAGCTAGCAGAACAAACCATACGAAGCGTTTACGTAAATTTGCCAGCTGAAGCACTACAATCGCACTGCATCACCACAAAAATTTCTCTTTATGGGCAACCTGTAAAAGACTCACACCTGCAAAAAGCTTTAGATGTAAGTCGTGATCAGAATATTGGAACAACACGTCGAATCATTCATATTTTTCCTATTACATATGACCTTGATGACAGCACTAATATTCAAGATCCACGCGACATGATGGGCGATACATTAACAACAACCCTGCATGTTATAACCGCACCTGTGCACCTTATTGCAAATTTAAGCGCCTGTATTGGTCGCTGCCATTTAGACGTAAACGCGTTTGTGGCAGGTCCGTACGCATCTGCTCTTTCTTGTCTTGTTGACGATGAAAAAGAAATGGGCGTAACTATGCTTGATATTGGCAGTCATAGTATTTCTATAATCAGTTTTTACAACGGAAGTCCCGTTTATTTAGGGTGTATTCCTGTTGGTGGACATCATATTACCCACGACATAGCTCAAGGGCTAAACACAAACCTTAGTCAGGCTGAACGTCTTAAAACGCTTTATGGTACATTGCTAGGTACACTTGATGATCGAGAAACAATTCTTGTAACTCAACTTGGTGAAGACAATACAACCTTTGCAAACCCAGTTTCAAAAAGCTTTTTAATGCATATCATCAAAGCACGAGCAGAAGAAATTATCGAAGCTATTGAAAGAGTACTATCATCTCACCAAATTGACCCTATAGCATTACAACGATTTGTAATTACTGGTGGTTCTAGCCAATTACAAGGTCTTAGAGAAGCAATGCAGTCTCATTTTAATCGAGTAGTACGTGTAGCAACACCTCAAGGGTTACAAGGAATCGGAGACGTTATTCATACACCAACATTTTCTCTTTGCGCGGGACTTTTGCAATATGCAATGCGTGACCACCAAGGAACACAGCTTAGCCGTGCGCTAGAAAAACCAAAAGGCATTATAGGTCGCACATGGGGCTGGATTCGTAATCACGTATAATCTATGAACAAAAAACCAAATATAAATTCAGAAAAGCAAAAACGACTAGAGAAAGCTTTGCGTGAGAATTTGCGCAAACGTAAAGTCCAACAACGTGAACGAGAAGATACGCAGAAAAAAGACAACTCAGCAGATAACTTACAATCAGAAGTAGATAAATAAATTCAAAATATAACTACCCCAAAATCCGATTGCCCAGGCAACGACAAAAGGTAGTTTTTGCTGTTGAGATAATTTAAACAATACAACCAAAGCAATGGCAGTTAGCAAGCAATAGATGGGCAATAATGTGGTTGCAATACATCCAGCCCCTAAGCTGAACAGCGCTATATCAATAAGCTGGATACTATTTTTTCGAAAACACCTATACATCCACAACAGGCTAAAAACAAAAACAGCCTGGTAAAAATAGCGAGTATATATAGCAAAAACAAGAGCTGTAACAAGAGCCATTACAAGATTCACTTGTCTTGATTTCCAGTCCTGCCAAGCCAAGACAAAAGTCAAAGGAACTAATGAGAAGAAAAAATAGTGTTCCAAAGCATCTTAACTTTTGCAAAATTAATGATAGGTGGAAATTTTTTCCAGGTTGTTTTTTCAGAATCCACCTTTATTCCCCAGTATCCCTTAAGATTTTCTTCGTTTGTTCCAAAACGCATATCAAAAAATAATACAGAGTCGTTTTCTTGAGCAGGAAGCACCCAGTCATCAGCAAACCAATAAAAAATACGCACTTCACGCTTAGCTAACATAACATCTGAAACATTCACTTTTTTAAATACGTACCACTTAATAGGTTGGGGATACAACATATTTAAAAAACCCACACGAAACTGATTAAGCTCTTCAACAACAACTCGCCTATAAAAAATACTAAACATTGTTGTGAATGCTTCTGCTCTCACAACAGGAACCTTTTCCTGCTGTCTTACAAATTGTAAGGCCTGGTCATGAACAGAAACACCTAAGAACAAATATGCAGTTGTTAGTAACAACATACTGGCTGCAATAGTTTGTGATAAGCTAATATGTTTTTTAATAAACCACCCAATTAATACACTTAAAAGCAGGGGAACAGAGTAGACAGGATCAATAATTGGCACTGCACATAAACTAAAACGATGATCCGTGAATGGAGCAAGTAGCTGTGTACCATAAACAGTAAAAACATCCAGTAAAGGATGAGTAATTAGTGACCAAAACCATAACCCAATCCATGAAGGCAATTGTTGCCGCTTATAGAAATTATTGCAGATCCACCCCATAATAGGTGCAACTAAGGGCGCAAAAAATAAAGAATGCGTAAAACCACGATGATGTAACATTTCGGCACACATATCACTTGAAAATCGCACAAGAACATCAGCATCTGGCAGCATGCCGATAACAGCACCATATACTAAAGCCTTTCGACCTAAAGAACGCTGAAATCCAACCTGACCAATTGCAGCCCCAAGTATTCCTTGAGTGATTAAATCCACCGCTACTATTCCTTTTTTTTGCGAATTTCTATTAGCATTACATCTAGCCTAGCTTTCAGTTGTGCCTTTATTGTTCTTTTTGTTTCATCTGAAAAAGTTGCCCAATTCTTTAGTTCTTCTGTATTGCGTCCACAACCAATACAGACATTCTCAGTGTTAAGTGTGCAAATTCTTACGCAAGGAGATTGTTCCATGGCAGGACTCCTTTTTCATGCAGAATATTTAATATTTTCCGGTGAATTTCTTGTGGATGTGCATTAGCCTGCAACACAGTACATCTGTTTGAATTCTTTTTAGCAATTTCTAAAAACCCTGCACGGATTCGTTTATGAAAAGCAATATCCATAGCTTCAAAGCGCCCTTCTACTACTGTATTACCTTCCATGCGTGCCGTTGCACGTTTAAGACCTTCATCAACGTCAAGATCAAACACAAAAGTACAATCCGGCTGAACATCACCAACGATGTATTTGTATAAAAGCTGTAAAAATTCTTGATCTACTCCCCTGCCATACCCTTGGTATGCAACTGTTGAATCTGCGAATCGATCACAAAGTACCCAGCTACCTTGAGCCAATGCGCATTGAATTGTGTTTTGCCAATGGTCAGCTCGTGCAGCATACATTAATAAAACCTCACTCATTGTTGACCAGCGATCAACAGAACCAGTAACTAACAAATTTCGAATAATCTCAGCTCCTGGACTTCCTCCAGGCTCTCGGGTTAGCACAACTTTAACATCATGCTTTTTTAGAATTTCAGCTAGTATTAAAGCTTGCGTGCTTTTTCCTGTGCCTTCTCCACCCTCAAAAGTAATAAACATAGTCTCTCCATTTTGATAATGGTATAGCTTTTGCCAATAATTTTCTAGAAGCTAAACCCAACCAATAAAAGCTAAATAAAATTTTTCATTAACCATCTCTTAGTAATTTACATGGCACAGTTGAGGTATACACAACAACCCATGAGGATTTCATGCTGCAATTTATCACGATTTTAGGAATTTCAACTATTTTATCAGTTGCTGCATATAAAATTCAGCACGGAGAAATACAAGAACATAAAAACTTGTTGCTTGCATCAGACATTACAACATCTGAAGTCACAAAAATAAGTTATCTACTCGCTGACTGAAGTAATAGGTGGCGTAACTTTAACTAAAGTAATTTGGTTACGTTGACGCCTCAAAATTTCAAAGCGAAACCCTCGCCAGTTAAAAATTTGACCAACTGTTGGTAACACACGAAACTGAGTAATCAAAAGGCCCGCAAGCGTTGCAGCAGCATCATCTGGCAATTCCCAATCAAACTGTCGATTCAAATCACGCATTGTAACATTTCCGTAGATAACAAAACTTCCATCAGGTTGAGGACGCACACCACGCACATTAACATCATGCTCATCAGCAATATCTCCTACAATTTCTTCTAAAAGATCCTCAAGAGTAACAATCCCCATAAGAGCCCCGTACTCATCAACAACCAAAGAAAAATGTTCTCGTCTCTTGCGAAACGCATGAAGCTGCTCTAATAAGTCGGTACTTTCAGGCGTAAACCAGGGTTTATGAGCAATATCTACGATATCTAAATCATCAAGCGAACCAGAATGAGCACGCACAGCACGAAGTAATGTTTTTGTATTAATAATGCCAACAATATTATCTGAATTTCCTTGCCATAGTGGCAAACGCGTGAAAGGACATGCCAATACCTGATCCACAATTTCTGTAGGTGAATCATCTGCATTAATCATTGTAACGTTTTGACGATGCACCATAATTTCAGAAACTTGTACGGTACCCAAATCGAGAATACTTTTTAGCATGGCTTTTTCATGCGGGGTATCTTGTCCTGGACCATCGTGCATATCAATTGCACCACGGAGCTCTTCCACACTTGCATTATGGTCTTCTGGTTTTACTCTGAAACCAAAAGCTTTTAGCAACATAGTCACAAAAAATGACAAAGCCTTATTGATGGGTAAAAACAAATTATAAAAAAAACGAATTCCTGGCGCTGCGAACATCAAAAAACGAATTGTATCTTGTATAGCTAATGTTTTTGGAAGCATTTCTGCAAATACCAAAACAATAGTACCAGCAAAAATTGAAGCCGCCACAGCAATGATAGTTGAATTTTCACCAAAAAAATCAAATGTTAAGCTCGCACCAACAGATGCAATAGCTGCATTTAACAGAGTATTGTATGCTAAAATAGCACTAACAACCATGCTAATATGTTGCTGCAAATCACGAATAATTTTTGCTGATTTATTACCAGCTTTAGCAAGCTGATGCAACTTTGGTCTTGAAGCAAAAGTAATTGCTGTTTCTGATGCAGAAAAAAAAGAAGAGGTAAGTAGCAGTACAACAAAAACAATAAAAAGTGTAATCATTTTAGCGACCTATCACGGTTTCAAGATTTTCATCATTAGCGTCTATATAACGAATTTTTATGTGCTCTGGCACTTTTTGTTCCTCTGATTTCTTAAGCAGTGCATCAGGTCTACCTACACGTTTAGCTGGTCGATCACCGCATAAAGTACCCCACAACGCATCACTTCGTTGCTGCTGACAATAAATTTCAAGAGGCTCTGGCTGATTGCTATTCATTATAGCTAAAAGTTTTTGAAGAACTGCCATGTAGTGAGCAATCTGCTTTACAATGTCATCTTTTTTAGCATCTTGCTGATCGTTTGCAATTTGCTGGTCCAAAACTATTAGCAATTTTTTTGTGTCATCGACGTATTCATCGAACAAAGTAGCCAATGAAAAAATCACTTTTGCAGATTTTTTCTTTTGCACAAGTTTATTCAAATGCTCAATATTTTCATGAATGTATTGCTTAGGTTTTGATACAGCACTTGCATATACAGCAGCTATCATAACAACAACGCAGGATACCTTTTTAAAAAACACGGTCCTACTCCTAAATTAAAAGGTTGTAGTTATACAGATTTCAAAACGTAATAGTTCGGATACTTCGCCCGAATAAAATCGCTCATAGCCTGAATAACACGATCAACCGTAGCATTTGTAGGCTCATCCAGTGTTTGCACATGAACATCAGCCTCTTCAAATACAGGGTAGCGTTCCGCAATTAATTTGTCTAAAACTTCTCGATGATTTGAATCAGTAAACATAGGGCGATCTGTACGCCTTGAAACCCTGGCAACCAACGTTTCAACGTCTGCTTTCAACCAAACAGAAATAGCTTTTTCTTTAACGATTTTTCTTGTTTGTTCGTAAGCAAATGAACCACCACCCGTCGCTAATACGTGGGTTGGCTGATCAAGCAAACGCTTAATAACTCGCTGCTCTCCATCAAGAAAAGACTGCTCGCCAAAAATTTCATAAATTTCTTTGATAGGGTAACCAGCAGCTTGTTCAACTTCAATGTCTGAATCAAAAAAAGAAAGCTCAAGTCTGTTCGCAAGACGCTTTCCTATGCTTGTTTTTCCACTACCCATTAACCCAACCAAAACAATCGTTTTTGGGGGCATGAAGCTCACAGTTATTTGTGAGCGATTAGCTTGGCTGAAATCGTCTCTCATGAACCTAATATAACCATCATCTCTATGTTAAATATATTACCAGAAACCAGTAAGGCTTCAGCGCAGTATATCCAAAATACACCTAAGATACAAGTATTTCTCGCTTACCTTGGTGATTTGCCGCACTTACAATCCCTTGTTTTTCCATCTGCTCAACGATACGTGCTGCTTTGTTATAGCCTATTTGAAAATGACGCTGAATAAAACTTGTTGAAATTTTATTTTCCCGCTTAATCAATTCTACTGCTTGGGAAAACATAGAATCACCCGCATCCGCTACTTCACCAGACATAGAAAACATATCTTCGGTGTCAGTGGTAACATCATCAACATAGGTTGGCTCACCCTGTTCTTTCAAAAAGGCAACCACCGATTCAACCTCGGTGTCTTTCATGAATGGTCCATGAACACGGATAACACGTCCTGCACCACTCATATACAGCATATCACCCTGCCCCAGAAGCTGTTCTGCCCCTTGCTCACCCAAAATTGTCCGACTATCAATTTTAGAAGTAACCTGGAAACTAATTCGGGTTGGGAAGTTAGCTTTTATAGTGCCAGTAATTACATCAACTGATGGGCGCTGCGTTGCCATAATTAAATGAAGCCCTGCTGCACGTGCCATTTGCGCCAATCGCTGAACAGCTGATTCAACTTCCTTACCTGCAACAATCATTAAATCAGCCATTTCATCAATAACCACTATAATGTAAGGAAGCGGTTTAAGATCAAGAACCTGATTTTCAAAAATTGCTTGGCCTGTGTCGGGATCAAAACCGGTTTGAACCCGCCTTGCAATAATTTCCCCTTTTGCTTTTGCTTCTTTCAGCCGCGTATTGTACCCCTCAATGTTACGCACCCCAAGCCGTGCCATGTTACGATAACGCGTTTCCATTTCTTTAACCGCCCATTTTAAAGCAACAATTGCCTTTTTAGGCTCTGTGACAACAGGAGTTAACAAATGAGGAATGTCATTATAAACAGAGAGCTCTAACATTTTAGGGTCAATCATAATGAAGCGACATTCATCAGGTGACAACCTAAACAAAATAGACAAAATCATAGCGTTAACGGAAACAGACTTACCTGAACCTGTTGTTCCAGCCACTAAAAGATGAGGCATTTTAGCCAAGTCAGCAATAATAGGTACGCCAACAATATCTTGCCCTAATACTAATGGTAAAATTGCAGTTGTGTTTTTAAATTCATTTTGAAGCAGCAAATCGCGCATATAGACGGTCTGTCGCTTATGATTAGGCAATTCTATACCAATAACATTTTGCCCAGGAACAGTAGCAATACGAGCAGAGATAGCACTCATTGACCTTGCTATATCATCTGCCAAACCAATAACACGGGCAGTTTTTATGCCTGCCGCTGGTTTTAGTTCATACATCGTAACAACGGGCCCTGAACGAATACTTGTAATTTCTCCATTAATGCCAAATTCCTGCAAAACTTCCATAAGTAATTTAGCTTGTTGCTGCAGTTCCTGAGAATCAACAACCAACTTTTTTTGCTGTGTATCGTCAAGCAATTCAACAGGCGGATAAACATAACCATCTTCTCGATTAGATGCTATTTTATGGAATTTTTTCGTAAGCTCTCTCGGTTTTTCTATAGTTATATCGCTTTGTTTTTGTACAATATTTTCAATATTTCCATCCGCTTCTTGTAAAAATTCGTCACTAGAGGTATTAAAAAAACTAATATCCAATTCTGGCTCAAACTCAGCTTCTTTGTTTTGTTTCAAAGACATGGAATGCTGGAATGTATACTCATTTGGCGCATCAAAAATTCCCTTAATTCCTTTTCCAATGCCTTTCAGGCACTCACGCACGCTTTTGACATGGTCTTCTGTAATACCCAATCCAAATATAGTGCAAAAAAAGCCAGATAACCCAACTACAAACATTAGCTCTTCAAGCCATTCCTTTAGTTGGTACATATCAAGAAATTTTTCTAAGCTCTTAAGCATAATCAATCCAAAAGCCCCTCCCAAAGGCCTTCCGCTTTTCATCAGAAAACCCTGATAATAAGTGACGGCAATAAGCAACTGCAAAATCCCAAAAATAAGTAGAACGAATGAGTTTGAAAGAGGACGCTTAAAATAACTCATAACAGCGCGAAACGCAGCTAAAGCAAGAACAAATGGAATTGCATAAGAAAAAACTCCAAAAAACTGACAACATATATCTGCAAAAAATGCTCCGCCCCAGCCCAACCAGTTTTTAGTTAACTGCGGTGTCGAAGCATTAACTGAGTTGTCAAAAATTGAATAACTTTTTATTGCTAAGAATGACAATAATGAGGTAACTGTCATCGCAACAGTATACAAATCCTTCAGGCTTAAAAATAATCCTTGGACAAAACTTTGAGGAAATATACGCATAACAAATAAAATTCAAATAATCGCTACCATAGCATAAGGAAATCTAAGTTTAAAATTGCAATTGAAATATTTTTTAAAAGCACAACTAAATTTCAAAAGCTAACTAACTTCCTTTTTGTGATTCATCTGTTTTTTTCACTATATCATCTAACAAACTTTTCTTTTTTTTCTTAGATTTTCCAGATTTAGATGAATCAGTTGAAGTATCGCCTGCAGCATTATCACTGGCTGGATTTCCATTACCTGAGGCATCATCTGAACTTGAATCTCCTCCGGCTGAACCACCGGAATCTCCACCACCTGAGGCAGCACCTGAACTTGAATCTCCTCCGGCTGAACCACCGGAATCTCCTCCACCTGAAGCAGCGGCTGAACTTGAATCTCCTCCGGCTGCGCTACCGGAATCTCCTCCACCAGACGCAGCGGCTGAACTTGAATCTCCTCCGGCTGCACTACCGGAATCTCCTCCACCAGACGCAGCGGCTGAACTTGAATCACTACCGCCGACTGCACCAGCTGAACTTGAATCTCCTCCGGCTGCGCTACCGGAATCTCCTCCACCAGACGCAGCGGCTGAACTTGAATCTCCTCCGGCTGCACTACCGGAATCTCCTCCACCAGACGCAGC
>JBAXJB010000014.1:0-35527 GCA_037138055.1 Alphaproteobacteria bacterium
TTTTTTGATGTATGTACCACCATTTAGTGGTGCAGTTTTGCACTGCCATTTACATGTGTGCATAGGTGATAATCAATTTTTATCAAATGCGCACTGTTTTAAGCCATGGTGTGATAGTAATGGTCAGCCGAAATATTCTCTGTATATAAATGCTGAAGAAAAAGGCAGAAAAAAAATTAGTAACCTGCAAATTCATAAACTATACCTAAAGGGGAAGGTGTCTTCTAAAAAAGCTTATGATATTGCTTATTTTTCTATAGAAGATTCTGTTCAAAACATAGAAGGTGTAGAGCTGACTTATTTAGAACGTATATCTCCTGATTTATTTGGCAAGCATCTAGATGTGATTGGGTATGGGATTAGTGGTGATGTTGGGTCGTGGTTTGGAAGTTGCGATGGTTTAAAGCGAGCGATTGTTAGTCCTATCGATAGTTATTTTTCGTATGTTCCTGGGCAAATAGTAGGAATCGCTTCTTATTTTGGTATGAAGGTAGAGTACGATGGAGCGGCATCCAGAAAAGATACAGTCATTGCACTTAAGGCTCATCAAGCAGGATTTAGGCCTGGAATGAGCGGCGGAGGAGTATTTTATGATGATAAATACGTCGCTATATCTTCTCGTCACAATTTTATCCCCAGCTGGAGAAGTCAAATCAGGAGGGCGTTATACACCTTTCTTAAGGGGATAGCAGCATTAGGAATACCAACCCCTTTTCTTCAGCCCACTATTGGTGATCAAGAGTGTTTTTTAATATTAGGACCTTTAAAAGCTTGGATTGAAAACAAAAGAGAGAGCAGAAAATCTATGAGCTAGATGTTCCTAGCTTTTCTTTTTTGCTGCTGCTTTTGCTTTTGGCGCAGGTTTAGCTTTTGGTTTAAATCCAGCTCTTGGTGGGGCATTGCGTTTCTTTTCCAAAATAGCTAACGCTTCTTCCAATGTAACTTCCATGAAATTGTAAGCCTTGGGAATTGAAGTAAACGCACCATCGTATTTTAAATAAGGACCAAAGCGACCGATGCCTACAAGAATATCTTCCTGAGTTTCAGGGTGCTTACCAATAGGCGAAGGCATAGCTGCCAATTTTAGCGCTTGCTCTAAAGGAATTGTGTAAGGATCAAACCCAGGCGGAATACTCACTCGTTTTGGTTTTTTGACATCTTTTTCTTCCCATTGCAAATAAGGTCCATAAGGGCCTTTGCGAACGGTTATATCAACTCCAAGATTAGGGTCTTGACCAAGTACAATAACATCATTTGCTTCTTGTAACCCTTCTTCAGAGTTAGCAGTTCCGTTAAGTGACTTTGTATATTTGCAATCAGGGTAACGGTTGCAACCAAGGAAAGGACCAAATTTACTAAGTTTTAGTGAAAGTTGACCCTCGCTACATGTTGGGCAAGCTTTTGGGTTTTCCTTTGTCATATCAAACAGTGAAGACTCAAGGTCTTTTTGCACGTCGTCTAAAACTTGGCTTATTTTTAAGGGCTCTGCCAATTTTACTGTGTCATGAAATGGTACCCAAAAAGCGTTCATCACATCAATCCACCCGCGACGTCCACCTGAAATATCATCTAACTGTTCTTCAAGATCAGCTGTGAAATCATATTGAACATATTTGGGGAAATAATGACTTAAGAACGAGGTTACTAATCTGCCACGCTGGTCTGGATGAAATTGACGTTTTTCAATGCGAACATAATCACGGTCTTGCAGTGTTTGGATTAATGAAACATATGTTGAAGGGCGTCCAATTCCTAATTCTTCAAGCTTTTTAACAAGGCTTGCTTCAGTGTAGCGTGGAGGAGGCTGCGTGAAATGTTGCTCTGGTGTTATAGAATTAATGCTTACGGTTTCGCCCACGGTTAAAGGAGGCAGTATACGGTCGTCATCATCAGAGGCTTTTTCATCTTTATTTTCTTGATTCTCTTGGTCTTTACCTTCTTGATAAAGCTTTAAGAATCCATCAAAAACAAGAGTGGAGCCAGTTGCACGTAAAATTGTTTGTTTATCATGTGAAACAACATCTACTCCAACTTGGTCAAACAGAGCGTTTTCCATTTGGCTTGCAACAGTACGCTTCCAAATAAGTTCATAAAGCTTCAATTGTGCTTCATCTAGATGTGCAGCTATTGATTTTGGGGTGCGAACTACATCCGTTGGGCGAATTGCTTCATGCGCTTCTTGCGCGTTCTTTGCTTTGCTTTTATACAAACGGGGTGCATCTGGCAAATATTGCTTACCAAAATCTTTTTCAATAAATTCTCTTGCTAATGTTAAAGCATCATTTGAAAGATTGACGCTATCGGTACGCATGTAGGTTACTAAACCAGTAGTTTCGCCATCTATTTCAACACCTTCATAAAGGCGTTGCGCAAGTTGCATTGTCTTTTTTGGGCTGAATCCAAGTTTTCTTGATGCTTCTTGCTGTAATGTTGACGTTGTAAATGGTGCTGCAGGGTTACGACGTACCTGCTTCTTTTCGATATCACCAACAGTGAATGTTGATTTTTCAATAATGTCAGCTGCTGCTTTAGCTGATTCTTCGTTAGGTAAAGAAAACTTATCTAATTTTTTGCCGTTAAGAAAATTCAATTTTGCTAAAAAGTTAACGCTTGCGCTGTTCATGCACTGGGTTTCAACTGACCAATACTCTTGGGTTTTGAAAGCATCTATTTCTTGCTCTCGTTCGACGATCAAGCGTAAAGCAACCGATTGCACACGCCCTGCAGAACGAGCCCCTGGAAGTTTTCTCCATAAAATAGGAGATAAAGTAAAGCCTACAAGATAATCAAGAGCGCGACGTGCCAAGTACGCGTCTACGAGTTCTTTATTAACAGCTCTTGGCGATTTCAGCGATTCTTGGACAGCACGTTTTGTGATTTCGTTAAAAACAATCCGTTGCACATTCATGCCGGTGGTTGCTTTCATTTCTTCTAGAACTTGTTGAATATGCCAAGAAATGGCTTCTCCTTCACGATCCGGGTCGGTTGCTAGAAATAAATTTTTAGCACCCTTTGCTAAAGCAACAATGTCTTTAATGCGTTTTTTTCCTTGTTCATCAAGTTCCCAAATCATGGAAAAATTGTCATTTGGATTCACTGATCCATTTTTTGATGGCAAATCGCGCACATGACCATAGCTAGCAATGACCTTATAGTCACTACCTAAGTACTTGTTTATAGTCTTAGCTTTTGAGGGCGACTCTACAATTACGACACTTTGTGCCAAGGAAACCTCTGTCTTTAAATTTTAATAAATTTATTCTATTTAGCACCGCACTGTAGCAAGGCCAAGTGCTTATGACAAGCGCCACTCTACAAGTAAGATGAGCATATAACAATTAAAAATACTATCAGAGTATTAATTCAATATAAACACAGAAATTTTTTCTAAATTTTTGGTTGCACACATCTCTAGGAAACATGTTTTCCTTATGCTATCGTGTCAGAAAATAAAAGCAATATTACATTGTGAAACGACTTCTCTCTGGGCTACTAGTTCTACTTCTTGCATCTTGTGCAGATGATAGTGAAAAATTTGATGAAATGTCAGTTGAACAGCTGTATTTAATGGCTGTTGATCGCATGGAAGCTAAAAAACATAAAGAAGCTGGCTTAGCATATGCTGAAGTTGAACGGCAGCATCCTTATTCAGACTGGTCGCTTAATGCGCAAGTTATGGCTGGGTATGCATATTATTTAGCTAAGAAATATGAAGACGCTGAAGAGTCATTCGAAACATTTATCCAACTCCATCCCGGTCATGAATACGTTCCATATGCAATGTACATGTTAGGTTTGATTTCTTATGAGCAGATTCCTATTGTTGAGCGTGACCAAACGCCAGCAAAAGAAAGTGCTGATGCATTCCAAAAATTGATCAATCGTTTCCCAGATTCCAAATACGCAAAAGACGGTAGATTAAAAATTGACTTGATTCGTGATCATTTGGCCGCGAAAGAAGTTGAAGTTGCTAGATATTATCAACAAAAAGAAGCGCATTTGGCCGCTGTTAATCGCTTGAAATTAGTGGTTAAAGAATATGAAAAATCAGCGCACGTTCCAGAAGCGCTCTATCGTTTGGTTATTTCTTATCTAGCTCTTGGTTTGTATGACGAGGCGCAGGCTTCTGCAGCGGTTCTAGGGCACAATTATAGTGATTCTGATTGGTATTCCCTAGCTTATGAAGCTATGCAAGGGGTTAAACGCTAAACGCATGTTACAGACACTCAGTATACGCAATGTAGTGCTGATTGAAGCGTTAGATCTATCTTTCGAATCTGGATTTTGTGTGCTTACCGGTGAAACAGGCGCTGGAAAATCTATTCTTCTCGATGCCTTGTGCCTGGTTTTGGGGCAACGTGGAGAACAAAATCTTATTCGAAAAAATGTTGAGCAAGCCTCTGTTTTTGCAGAATTTGAACATGATTCTTACTTTGATAATTTTTTCGAAGAACAAGGCTTACCCAAGCGTGATGTGATTTCTTTGCGTAGAGTTTTGCAAACAAACGGGCGCTCTAAAGCTTTTATTAATGACGAATCTGTCACGGCACAAACGTTAAAAATTTTAGGTGATCAGCTCATTAATATTCATGGGCAACAAGATCATTTATTTGAATTAAGTCGTCAACGTGTTCTTTTGGATCAAGCGATTGACTTGAAAATTAGAAATACTGTTGAAGCAGCGCATGAGCATCTTCAAACAGCTATTTTTAATTTAAAAGCCTTTGAAGAAAGCATTTCTACTAATCAAAGCCAAAAAGCATTTTTGAAAATGCAGCTGGAAGATTTAAAAAATTTATCTCCTGTTGAAGGTGAAGAAACATTGCTTTTGCAAAGACGCGAAGCAATTGTTGGGTTTGCAAAAATTGCAGACACGGTAGCTTCTTGTTTGACTGGCCTAACATTTCCTAAAGATTTGGCTAGCGAAATAGCGCAACATCAGCAAACCTTAACAAGGTCTAGTCAACCTGGACTAGAAGCCTTAGAAGAAGCTGCTAAGAGTTTAGACCGTGCTTACATTGAAGTTAAAGAAACGCAACAAGCACTACGAGATTTGCTTGATCAGCATCAAGCCCATGCAAAAGAACTGCAAGCATATGATCAACGCTATAGCGAACTGCACTCTGTAGCTAAAAAATATAATATTGCTGGCGATGATTTGTATAACGTTTTGCAAAATTTGCAGGGTCAGCAACAGGCACTTGATGACCCTGAATATGAACGTACTCAGTTACAAAAACAATTGAGCAAAGCTAGGCAAGAATATATTGATGCCGCTCAAATTCTATCAAAGCATCGAACTCAAGCAGCTAGTGCGCTAGAGAATAATGTGCATAAAGAACTACCAGATTTATTCTTACCTCATGCTCGTTTTCGTACTAATTTTGTTCCTTTGTCAGAAGCACACTGGAGTGCCTATGGGGTGGAGCAGGTTGTTTTTGAAGTGTGCATGAATCCAGGTCAGCTTTTTACGCCTTTGCACAAAACTGCATCTGGTGGCGAAATGGCAAGGCTGATGTTGGCATTAAAGGTGGCGACTGCAAATCAACACAACTTATCAACGTTAATTTTTGATGAAATTGATCATGGTGTTAGCGGTTCAGTGGCGCTTGCAATTGGTAGGCGTTTACGTCGTTTAGGTAAATGCGGTCAAGTTATGGCAATTACTCATTCTGCTCAGGTGGCATCACAAGCGGAACATCATCTGGTTGTAGAAAAACAGCAAGAACAAACAACGACAGCTACAACCGTTCAAGTTTTATCTGAAAATGAGCGTGTTAGTGAAATAGCGCGCATGCTTTCCGGAAATGATGTGAACGACGCCGCTCGTATGGCAGCAATAGAATTAATGAAGGAGCTTCCGTGATTGTTTTGTGTGCTGGTGGAACAGGTGGTCATGTATTTCCAGCTGAAGGATTAGCCTCAGCTTTAAAAAAGCGTGGCCATAAATTAGCACTTCTGACCGATTCTAGAGCGATGAATTTTGTGAACTATGAATATTTTGACGCTATCGAAGTACTGAATGTACGACGTGACAACATTTTTATATACCTATTCACTATGCTTAAAGGAATTTTTAAAGCCCTTTGGTTTATAAAAAAAAATCACGTCACAATTGCTGTTGGTTTTGGTGGATATCCTTCTGTTCCTGGTATGATTGCCGCTCAGTTACTACTGAAAAAAACACTATTACACGAACAAAATGCCGTACTTGGTCGGGCAAATAAACTTTTGCAACGTTTTGCTAAAGGCTTGGCGATAAGTTTTTCACCTACGCTTGGTGCGCCAAACTCAGCGATTTGGACTGGTAACCCTGTGCGAAAACTTGTACGCATGGCAATGACCACGCCCAGAGCAGATACTCATGAAAAATTTCATATTTGTGTTGTAGGTGGCAGTCAGGGTGCAAAGTTATTTTCAGACGTTATTCCAAAGGCTCTTGAGTTGTTGCCGGAATCTCTACAGGAACAACTTACGGTTACGCAGCAATGTCGTCATGAACAATTAAATGATGTTAAAAATATTTATGACCGACTAAAAATAAGCTCAACTCTGGAAAGTTTTTTTAGTGATATGCCAAGTAGATTACGCAATGCTGACTTAGCAATTTGTCGTGCTGGTGCGTCTACTATTGCTGAATTAACCTGTCTTGGAGTTCCTGCAATTTTTATTCCCTTGGCTATTTCAAAAGATAATGATCAAGGTGAAAATGCCCGTCAAATAGTAAACGCTGGTGGTGCTTGGGCAATAAATGAATCCGAGTTGACCCCACCAGCTTTAGCACAACTTATTGAAAACGCCATGAAACATAGAAAAATTTTAGCGGCTATGAGTGAGTCTATTCACCACTTAGCAAAACCTGAAGCAGCAGAAGATTTAAGCGATTGGGTTGAAAGTTTCTCACAGGATAGCTATCTATAAGAAGTAACCTTTTTCTGCATAATAATTAAATGAATATTTTACCTGGTCAAACACGCGCACTTCATTTTATTGGAATTGGTGGTATTGGCATGAGCGGCATTGCCGAAGTGCTTCACCAAAGTGGTTTCAAAGTTCAAGGCGCTGATATAGCTGAAAGCTATAACACAAAAAGACTTCAGTCTTTGGGTATACCTGTATTTATAGGTCATGATATTCAAAATTTATCCAAGGTACAGGCTGTCGTTATTTCAACAGCTGTTAAGCCTGACAATATTGAACTTCTTGAAGCACGTCGATTGCGCATTCCTGTTATGCATCGTTCAGAAATGCTGGCGGAAATTATGCGTGGTCGTTTATCATTGGCCGTAGGCGGAACTCATGGTAAGACCACTACCACATCTTTGTTGGCATGGTTGATTGATGCAGCAGGTATGGACCCTACGATTGTAAATGGTGGCATTATTAACGAATATAATACCAACGCACGTTTAGGCAAAAGTAATTGGGCTGTTGTAGAAGCTGATGAATCCGACGGTAGCTTTACTAGGCTTCCGGCAACCATTGCTGTGGTTACCAACATTGATCCTGAACACATGGAGCACTATGGAGATTTTGAATCTTTGTATGCAGCTTTCCGTCACTTTGTAAGAAATGTTCCATTTTATGGATTAGGCGTATTGTGTGTTGATCACCCAACAGTTCAAAAACTTGCAGAAGAAATTGCAGACCGTCGCATTGTGACTTACGGTTTTAATGAAAATGCAGATGTTTCAGCGCAAAATGTTAAGTTTAATTTCGATGGTGTTGTTTTTGATGTCGTAATCAAACCTGATTATTTAGAAAAACAACGTGAACTGGAAAATTATGTGGGCGAAAATGTTACGGCGCTCCCTGCTATTTTAAAAGATATATATTTACCAATGATGGGCAAACATAATGTTCAAAACGCGTTAGCAGTTGTAGCCATCGCTCAAGAGCTAGGCATTTCTGATGCAGTTTTACGGCATGCTTTTAAGACCTTTAAGGGGATAAAGCGACGATTTACACAAGTTGGAAGTGTGCATGGCGTAAGAATTATTGATGATTATGCTCATCACCCGGCTGAAATTCGTGCAGTTATTTCTTCAGCTAAGCAAGCTGCTAAAGGAAAAATATATGCAGTCGCACAGCCACACCGTTATTCACGATTAAAAGACTTATTTGAAGATTTTGTTAATTGCTTTGAAGGTTGTGAGCAAGTTTTGGTTTCTCCGGTATATACAGCTGGTGAAGCACCAAATGGTGTTACGGGTGAAGATTTGGCGAAAAGTATTGCTGAAAAAGGCATGTTGGTTCGTTACTTTGAGTATCCATCTTCTTTGGCTGGTTTGCTAACACCCTTTTTAGAGCCAGGAGACATGATTCTTTGTATGGGTGCTGGAAGCATTACCACTTGGGCGATTGATTTAGTGCATGACCTAGAACAAACTTTTCAGCCTGCTTTAAAAGCGGTAAATGAGAACATTTTATAACAAGCGGCTCAAAAAGTGCGAGGGGAACACACCGTTTTGAGCCGAGTCCCTTTCGGGTTAATTTAACAATAACGTAGAAATATTAATCAATGGTTACTGTTGCAAAAAAAAATGTTGATCTAGATTTTCAAGATGTTTTGCCTGCTGTGCGTGGGCGTTACAGCTTTGGCACACTTTTGTCTGGCTTAACTTGGTTTCAGGTTGGCGGGCCGGCTGAGGTGTTATATAAACCTGAAGATGTTTCTGATTTGCAATATTTTTTAAAGAATAAACCTTCTGACTTATCGTATTTTTTACTGGGAGCTGGCTCAAATGTGTTGGTTCGTGATGGTGGTTATGATGGTGTGGTCATTAAACTAGGCAGAGGTTTTTCAGAAATTACTGTTCAAGACAATGAATTGGTTGTAGGTGCTGCAGCATTAGATAGAACCGTCGCTATGTTTGCGATGCAACATGGCATGAGCGGTGTGGAGTTTTTGGTAACAATTCCAGGTTCTATTGGTGGCGCAGTTGCTATGAATGCAGGGTGCTACGAGTTTGAAGTGAAAGATGTTCTTTCCTGGGTTGAAATAGTTGATGATCAGGGAATGCTTCATAAGCTTTTTCCCCATGAACTAAACATGAGCTACCGAAGATCGATATTGCCAGAAGGCTGCGTGATTGTGAGAGCAGCATTTAAAATAACTAAAGGCAATGCCGTAAACATTCAACAGAATATCCAACGGTATTTACAATTACGCGAAGAAAGCCAGCCTACTAAGGGGCGCACTGGCGGCAGTACTTTTAAAAATCCTGATCACGCAAAAGCATGGGAATTAATTGATAAGGCAGGGTGCCGTGGTATGGCAATTGGTGCTGCGCAAATGTCAGACAAGCACTGTAATTTCATGCTAAATACAGGCGGTGCTACGGCTGATGAGCTGGAACGATTAGGTGAATTGGTTCGTCAAAAAGTCAGACAAATTTCTGAACAAGAGCTTGAATGGGAAATTATTAGAATTGGTAGAGCTGCGTAGTGTAGTCCTCTTACATTTATTGCAAGAGGACTATTGTGTTACTAGAACTTGTAGCTTATGCCCAAAGAAATTACTGGGTAGTATTTTATTAAGCTCTTTTTATTAATTGCTTTTACAACGTCATTTTTTACGTTTTCAATTGCTGTCGCATCATTTGCAAGTGCACCGGAAATGCTCTTGATTTTTCCGCGAGCATTTCCTTGAAATAAAACACCAGCATCTGCATTAAAGCTAAATCCAGAAGCGCTTTCGTGCCCGCTATCGAATCCAAGTCCTAAGTACGGAGCTATAGGTCGAAATTTAATATTTCCTTTTACTGTTCCAATTTGTTGAGGAGTATAAGTTACGCCATTATAGCTGTGGCTATTGCTTGGTGTAGCTGTGATATTTAGTTGGTTGCCGTTATATACTAAACCACCAGTTAAACGGAATCCGTTTTGCAAAAAGTGCCAGTCACCAAGAAGACCTACAGTGAAAAGACGTAGCTTACCTTTTAGTGTAATGTCTCCATCATTTACCGATTTGCTTATTTTAAAGTAATTTGTAACGCCACGAACTTTGAAAAAGTTATTTATTTTGTATCCTACATTCGCGCCAATACCAAGTGTGCTTACGCCAAGTCCCGCAGAAAATGAAGAAGGAGCTGCAGCTTGTGCCGTAGCTAATAAGCTGCTGATAACAGCTGTGAAAATTATTTTTTTCATGATGATTCCTATAAAATTTATAACTGGTAATGTATAGCACAAATATTGTTTTGTGAGTTTGTAATTAAAGATTGATTGAGTTGCTTTTTCTTGATTGTGGTAATTATGCAACTACGAAAAAACCCAGCACAAGGCTGGGTTTTATTTTAACGTCTTCGACCGTTTTATTCTGCTTCAGGAGCTTTCGCTTCAACTGGAGCAGCAGCCGTAACAGGTGCAGCTGCAACCTTTGGTTCAGCTCGGTATGCACGCTCTGCGATACGCGCGCTTTTGCCGCGGCGATCACGCAAATAGTACAACTTAGCGCGACGAACATCGCCACGACGAGTAACTTCAATTTTAATGTTTGGCGAATAAAGTGAGAAAACGCGCTCAACACCTTCACCATAAGAAATTTTACGAACTCTAAAAGTAGATTTTACACCGCTATTCTTGCGGCCAATAACTACACCTTCAAAAGGCTGGTGACGCTGACGCTCACCTTCAATAACTTTTACCAGTACGCGTAAAGAATCGCCAGTACGAAAATCAGGGATTACTTTGTCAATTGATAGTCTTTCTAATTGGGCTTTTTCAACTTGTTGAATAATATTCATGAACACTTCCTTTTATTTTTTAACCGGCTTTTGATTGGCTTTATATCGTTGCCAGAGATCACGTCGACGGCTTTGTGTTATTGTTTCTGCTTCTTTTAAGCGCCATGCGGCAATAGACTTATGGTCGCCAGAAAGCAGCACATCCGGCACGACCGTATTATTCCAAATTTGGGGTTTAGTATACTGCGGGTATTCTAGTAAGTCCAGTTCAAAACTTTCAATAGTTGTGGCGTCTGGTTTTTCTAAAACGCCGGGTAGAAGTCGGACGCAAGCATCAAGCATAACAAGTGCTGCAAGCTCTCCTCCAGACAATACATAGTCACCAATGCTTATATCTTCAAGGCCATGAGTTTCATGCCACTGATTAAGCACGCGTTGATCAACGCCTTCATAACGTCCGCATAGTATGCCAATTCCATTTGGGTAATCAGCTAGCCACGAACGAATCATGGATTGTGTAAGCGGCTTACCCTTAGGGGATGCATAAATAAGCTTTGTGCCGGGCTGTGCGTGCGCAGAAAGTGCCGAATGAATTACGTCAGGGCGCATTACCATGCCTGTGCCCCCACCGTAACTGGTATCGTCTACAGTTTTATGTTTGTCCAATGCATAGTCACGAATATTGACCGCGTTTAACTTCCAAATTCCTTGTTGCATAGATTTGCCGGCAATAGACTGCCCTAATGGCCCAGGAAACATATCTGGAAAAAGCGTAAAAACAGTTGCTTGCCACATTAGATGCCAGACTTTTCCTTAATTGTACGAAAATGAAGAAACATAAGAAACGATGCGTCAGTTTTGCTTGTCTAGAACCTTAGCACGATGGTTCCAAGTTAGTGCAAAGAAAAAAGCGCTAAGCAATGCACAAATTGTTATATATCCAAATGCTGCATCCCAGCCTGAATGATCTACAACACTCCCAATATATCCAGCTACTGCGGTGCCAAAATAACCAATTGTTCCTGTCAGGCCAGTAGCTGCACCCGCAGCTTTTTTAGAAGCAAAATCAGCAGCTGCAACACCAACTAAAATCTGTGGTCCTGTGACTAAAAATCCAATAAGCATCATACCAAGAAAATGCTGCCATTTTTGGTCAACAGGCGACTGCCATAAAAACACAATGCTTATTGCTAAAACGATCATGTATAAAAATGCTACACGTCCGCGCCTGCCTTCAAATACTTTGTCTGACAAATATCCAGCAATAATGCCACCAAACATGCCGGTAATATCAAACATAGCTGCTTGCCAACCGGCTAGTTTAAGGCTGCTACCTTTGAATTCATGTAAAAAAGTAGGGGCCCAATAAAAAACAAACATGCGAACTATATAGACAAAGAAGTTTGCACCGCAAACGTACCAAACAAGTTTATTTTGTATTACTTGGAAAAAAATTTCCTTGGTAGTTAATTTATTATCATCAATTTCATGTGCTTCAACAAGGCCATGATGATTTTCTATCGGCGGTAATCCAAGTGATTCCGGGGAGTCACGCAGTCTATTTAATAGAAAAAAAGCAACGGCTACGCATAGAACAGCAGGAACATAAAAAACATATCTCCATCCGAATATTTCCATAACATAAGGTGATACAATCAGAACTGCTGCGCCACCAATTTGTTGAGATGTATTCCAAAGTGCCCATTTTGTACCAATTTCTCTTGGGCTAAACCAATGAGTTAAAAGCCGCGCACACGGTGGCCACCCCATTGATTGAAAGCACTGATTAAATATGTATAGGATTGATAACATTATCCAAGAGGAGCTAAAACCCAAGCAAAAGCTAACAATTGCAGATCCTAATAAGCCTGCACTCATGAAATAACGTGCATTACTACGGTCACCTAGTAACCCTGTTATGCCTTTGCCCAGTCCGTACAAAATAGCGCCAATTGATATAAGGTCTCCTATATCAGATTTGGTGTAGCCAAGTTCTGACTGTAGGTAAGGCATTGCCATAGAGAAATTTGAACGCAGCAGATAAAAAGCCGCATACCCAATCATCATTGACAGCATGATCCTACGACGCCAGTACGAATATGTACGGCCACCACCAGCGATTTTATTTAATATGCTGCTTGGAATTTCTTCGGTATGCGTAACAAAAGACTGCGACAAACTCTACTCAAGCTCCTTGGGGCTAAAATTTATATACTTTTACAGCGTATCAGAAACAATATTTTTTATAAAGTTACCAAATATTGGTAATGCTACTACCGCTCCTCCTTTTCCATCTCCAAGATTTTTAGGATTTAAAAAACCAACGAAAACGCCAATTACAAGTGGATTATCATCTTGATAAATTGTTCCTGGAATGCTGACGCTTCCTATGAACCATGCATCGCGATTGCTGTTTGTTGTGCCTGTTTTTCCACGAATTTTAACGCTGAACTCACGTTCAATTGGCAAGAGAGACTTTCCTGTGCCGTGAGTGATGACAGCACGCAACATTTCAAGCAGCCCAAAAATAGCTGAAGGTGAGGCAAGACGCTGATAGCTAGTTATAGTGCTTATGGGGACTGTCATAAGAGACTGTTGTCTTTCGAAGCAGCAAAAATTGGAATTTTTATTTAGAGATGAAATTTTTCTTTGGGCGTAGGCATTGTAAAATTTTGGTTTTAAATGATAGCCGCCATTAAAAATCATAGCGTAGGCATTTGTAAGTTTTAATAACGTCGTTTCTTTAGAGCCTAAAATCATAGAAGGGTGTTTTGACGCATTATTATATACTTCAAATAGTTCTGCTATGTCTTGAATATGTTCAATTCCTGTGTCTAACCCAAGCTGAATGGAAGACAAATTGTGGGAATAGGCCAAACTATTTTTTACAGTTACAAAGCCATGTGTTTTTTTGTCTATATTTTTGGGTTTATAAATTTCTCTTCCATTATTGAGCAGCATGGTGATTGATTTGTCGTTAATAATATCATTAGGGCTGATACCTTGTTCTAGCGCTGCTAGGTAAACAAAGGGTTTAAAGCTAGATCCTGGTTGTCGAGTTGCTTGTGTGGCGCAATTAAATGGAGACATTGTATGGCTCCAGCCGCCAACTAACGCTAATACTTGTCCTGTCCGTGCTTCCATAACGACAACTGCTCCAGATACCTCGGGAATTTGTCGTAAATGTGCTTTACCATTTTTAACTTCAACCAATACGACATCTCCTTTTGTTAAGGGGGTTTCAAGTGACCAGCTAGTGGTATCTAAAGGTAGAGATTGTTTGTTTTGTAGCTGTATAAAGGGTTTTTCACTGCTAAAATCCACGATGGATTTTTGATAATTTTCAGGGCAATCAGGAACTGCTATTTGATTGAGGTCTTCAATTGAATATTTATCACCCAATTTGGCAATTGGTTTGTAGAAAATTTTTTGTGTTAAGTCGTATTTTAGCAAGCCATCTCTTAATGCTTTTTGAGCAGCTTGTTGAAATCGCGCATCCATACAGCTAAAAATTTCTAACCCAGAAGTGATATTGAGTTTGGGCATTTCCTCAACAAGCACTTCACGCAATGGAGTAATGTAATACCCATAGTCTGAGGGAGAACTTTCTTCCTGATGAAATTCAATTGATTGTTCAAGCGCTGATGACGCTTCTTGCTTGGAAATATAATTTTGTTCAGAAAGCGCTTGAATAATGGCATCTCGTCTGGCTTTAAGCTTTTGTGTATTTTTGGATAGTTGAGCAGGTGCTTTTGGTAATGCAGCAAGCAAGCATGCTTCTGCAACTGTAAGATTTTCCATGTTTTTATTGAAATAATTTAAAGCGGCTGCTTGAAGCCCATAAGCTCCATTTCCTAAATAAATTTGATTTAAATAAAGCTCTAAAATTCTATCTTTACTGAGTTGACGTTCTATTGAAAGGGTGGCAAAAGCTTCTCGAAATTTTCGCAAAAAGCTCTTTTCATTACCTACCAAAAAATTTTTAGCTACTTGCTGCGTAATTGTGGAAGCACCTACTAAATTTTGCTGTGCTTTTTTTTGAGAAAAATTTTGAAATAAAGCGCGCACAATACGCATAGGGTCAATGCCTGGATGGTAGTAAAAGTTTTTGTCTTCAGCTACCAAAAATGCAGCAATTACTTTTTTTGGAATGTCTTCAATTTTTAAATTTATTCGGTGAACAGGTGCAAATTCATGAATAGGTCGAAAGTGTCGATCGTACACATGTGTAAGTTCTGGGGCTCGATAATCGTTTAAAAAATCAGAATTTGGAAGCCCCGGTTTTAAGTGCCAGTAAATGCTACAAATTGTTCCTGTTGCAATTGCTCCTGCGATAACCAAGCATATTGCTAATTTAAAGAAAACCTTTGCAACAGCGCTATACATGTTTACGGCGTTGCTTTATTAAAAAGCGTGAAGAAATTCTTTGTTGTAGCTTCAGCCACTTCTTCAAGTGAGATATCTTTTAGCTCAGCAACTAATTTTGCTACAAAAAGCGTGAATGCTGGTTCATTGCGACGTCCTCGATGGGGGATAGGCGCTAAAAAAGGAGAATCTGTTTCTACTAAAATTCTATCAAGGGGGACAAATTTTACTGCTTCACGTAGTTCTTCGGCTTTTTTAAATGTGATAATTCCTGAGAATGATATGTACAGCCCTCGATCAAGGCCTTGTTTGGCAAATTCAGTTGACCCGCTAAAGCAATGAAATACCCCTTTTACATTAGGGTGTGCATCAAGGCATGAAATTGTATCAGCGTCTGCATCACGGGTGTGAATAATCACAGGCAGACCCAATTCAATACCTGTATTTAAATGCATATTAAAGCAATCAATTTGTGCTTTTTCGTCGCTATTATTGTAGTAATAGTCCAACCCTGTTTCACCTAAAGCCACTACTTTTGGGTGCTTTGCGTGGTTTTTAAGTTTTTCTATAAGGCTGAAATCATTGTAATCTTTGCTATCGTGTGGATGAACCCCGACACTGCAAAAAATATTAGAGTGAGCTTCGGCAATACGTTGTATATCAAGGCTTTCTGATAGGCGAGTATTGACAGTAAGCATGTATTTAATGCCTTGATCATTCGCATTTTTAATAACAAGATCTAAATCTTGTTTGAATTCTGGAAAATTTAAGTGACAATGGCTATCAACAAGCATTAATGTTTAAAAATAATATTTTCTTTAATCTAACGAAATTTAAAGAGTAACGCCATGGCACAACAATATTTGTTTACAAGTGAATCGGTTTCAGCGGGACATCCAGATAAAGTCTGTGATCAAATTTCTGACCTAATTGTTGATATGTATCTTGAGCAAGATCCTGAATCTCGTCTTGCAATTGAAACGCTAGCAACAACAAATCGTGTGATTATTGCTGGTGAGTATCGTTCAACAGCAGTAATTTCAGATGATGAAATTGAAAATGCGATTCGTGAACTTGTTTGTGAGATTGGTTATGAACAAGAAGGGTTTCATCATGAGCACCTTCAAATTTCTAATTTTTTGCATGGACAATCGGCTGATATTGCTGTGGGTGTGGATGCAACGGATAATAAAGATGAAGGTGCAGGTGATCAAGGGATTATGTTTGGTTACGCATGCAATGAAACAGAATCTTTTATGCCTGCTACTTTGTATTATTCCCACCGAATTTTGCAAAATTTGCATAAAGCCAGAGTTGAAGAATTTTCAGATATATTAGGTCCTGATGCAAAATCTCAAGTAACGCTTTTGTACAGCGATGGCAAGCCAATCCGTGCGCATAAAGTGTTGCTATCTACTCAACATGCTGCAGATGTTTCTTTAGAAAAAGTTCGTGAAATTGTGTTGCCAATTTTAGAAAACAGTTTACCAAAAGGGTGGATGCCAGCCAAAGAAGATATTTTAATTAATCCTACAGGGCGATTTGTCATTGGTGGTCCTGACGGTGATACGGGTCTTACCGGAAGAAAAATTATTGTGGATACATACGGTGGTGCCGCACCTCATGGTGGTGGAGCTTTTTCAGGAAAAGACCCAACAAAAGTTGATAGATCAGGTGCGTACATGATGCGTTATTTGGCGAAAAATATCGTGGCATCTGGTTTGGCAGAGCGTTGCACATGCCAGGTTGCTTACTCCATTGGTCTGGCGAAGCCATTGTCATTATACCTTACGACGCACCGCACAGGAAAAGTAGATGATCAGGCAATTTTAGAATGGGCATTAAAAAATGTTGATTTGCGCCCACAAGCTATTCGTGAACGCTTAAATTTAAATAGTCCTATCTATTTACGTACAGCTTCTTATGGGCACTTTGGGCGTTCTCCACAAGAAGATGGTGGGTTTTCCTGGGAGCGTGCAGACCTGGTGGATCAACTGAAGCAATCATTTTCTAAGTAATTTGATTAAACTAGATTCGAATTGATGACGATATTTATTTCTTAATCTATATCCCAATTTATTTTTTGATTGTTACCCCACCCTTATTATGGGTGGGATTAGAATACTGAAAAAGTGGTTAAAGTGGGGTTAATGGATATTTTTAGTAATAATTTCAAATCCAGCGGCTTTTGCGTCATCGTAAAAAATTTGTACAGTTTCTAGGCTGAATTCAGTTAAGTCTTTGCCGCTTAAACTTAGCTTATTTAAAATATCAGGAGTGGCTGTAATAATATCGCAGCCAACTTCATCTGCTTGAAATACATTTAACACTTCACGTGGGCTTGCCCACAATAATTCACAACCTGCACACTTTTTTGTAAGCTCTTTTGATTGCTTCATAATAGGCATTGGGTCAATGCCAGTATCGGCAATTCTGCCAGCAAACACTGATACAATTGACGGAACATTATTTTGCAAATTCTCCATAACTTCTTTAACTTGTTCAACCGTAAAAATAGCTGTGACATTTAATTTCACGCCTCTTCCAGAAAGCTCTTTTATAACTTTTGCTGTAGACTCGCCCTTGGTGTTTGTGACAGGAATTTTTACATAAACATTTTTGCCCCAAGAAGCAATTTCAAGTCCTTGGTCAAGCATGCCTTGATGATCATCTGCAAATATTTCAAATGAAATTGGTTTGGTGCCAATTAACTGCAAGCTTTTAAGGGCAAATTCTTTGTAATTTGTTGTGCCAGATTTGCGCATAAGACTTGGGTTTGTGGTGAATCCTTTAATCCAATCAAACTGTGCCATTTTTTCAATGACTCTTAAATCTGCCCCATCAACATAAAGTTGGACTTTTAAACTCGCTTGCATAAATTCTTATCTTTTTTATTTGGCTAAGTCAGAGACTAACACAACTGAAGAATTATTAAAATTGTTGCGGAAGTTGGAATGTCAGAATGAAAAAAGAAAATGAGAGGAATAACCCTCTCATTTTTTAGATATATTGAATTTTTTTAATGTCGTAGCCTTTGCCGCCGTTTGGAGTAACCACTTCAACAGAAGTATTTACAGTTTTTCCAATAAGTGCGCGTGCTAAAGGCGATGTGATTGATAGCAAACCTTTTTTAATGTCTGATTCATCGCTGCCAACAATTTGGTAGGTTACGATCTCATCGCTATCATCGTCATGCAATGTTACAGTTGCGCCAAATTTAACATGATCACCTGTGATTTTTGAAGGTTCAATAACATCTGCGCGTGTTACTTTATCTTCTAATTCAGATATTCTGCCTTCAATGAAGCCTTGTCGTTCGCGTGCTGCATGATATTCAGCATTTTCAGAAAGATCACCATGTTCGCGTGCATCTGCAATAGCTTTAATAACAGCGCGACGTTCTGTGTTCTTCAAATGAAGTAATTCTTGCTCAAGGATGATATATCCTTGTTGTGTCATTGGTATTTTCTTTTCCATAGCAACCCTATTTTTGGCCTATATAAGTTAAAATTATAGCAGAGATGTGCTTGCTGAGTTAAGCTATAATTTTTATTTTTCAGGCATTGATATATTTTTATGGCATAAATGCAACAATCTTGATTTTACTTTTTGTGTTTCACATAAGGTACGGGGCTTGTGACCCAATCGCTCATCTCAAACTCTTCATTGGGTAAAAGTAGGGCTGCATACACAGCTGCATTTTCAAGAACGCGGTTTACATAATTTCGGGTTTCGCCAAAGGGTATACTTTCTATCCAATTGATCCAGTCACCTGTTTCTCTGGGGTCGCCAAACATTTTTATCCATTTATTAGCGTTAGAATACCCTGCATTGTATGCAGCAAGGGCTAGAACAAGATGTCCATTATATTTATCCAAATGCTCAAGCAAATGAGTTGTTCCCAGGGTTACGTTAACTCGTCTGTCGTGAACTCCGCCAGATACACGATTTAAACCATAACGAGGCGCTAGTTTGTGCATTTCATTGGCAGTGCCATCCATAAGCTGCATTAGGCCTTTTGCTTTCGCCGTGCTGACTGCAGATTCACTAAAGTTGCTTTCTTGTCGGATAATTCCATGGGCAAAGCACTGAATAAGTGGGGGAAGCTTTGCAAAAATATCTTTGCGCAATCGCTCATCAAGCATAGGGTAGCCATATTTGGTTATAACGGTTCCAAGATATTGGGCTTTTTTTGCAACAAACACGGCAAGGTAAGTTCCGCCTAATTCATGAGCAAATTCAGTAATTAATATTTGCTCCCCAGGTACAGTTAATTGACTGCCGGCATAACTTAACAAAGTTAGTTGCAAATCAACGGGAAGGTGTTCGCCATAGGCTTTTAAGCATTTTACAATAAAACGATTGTTGAAAGTTTCTTCTGCTTCTTCTGAAACCATTTTATGTTTTTCAAGGTCTAGGGCATGATTTTCTTCGCCCATAGCTTTTAAGCGCGACAGTGCAATTTGACCATAAAATGTTCCTGGCAAAACTGATGCTTTTTTGTAAAATTCTTTTGCTCGCTCATTTTCGTTTGTACAGGCAAGTGCCTCAGCTGCCCAAAATGCCATGCGAGCCTTGCTAACAGGCATGTTTACGCATCCGTGAAGGTCAATAAAGCGATTAACAGCTTTGTCTTTTTTATGTATTTTTGTAAGTTCGATCCAGCCTAGCAGCCATTCCGCATTGGCAAAGGCTTCGCCTTTTTTAAGTTTATGGCCAAGCACAATCTTGTAGGCTCCGTTCCAATTTCCTTCTTCTGTCATTCGGCGTGCTAAAATGTGTCGTTCATTCCACCAGGTTAAGGGGGATTCTTTTTCAGCTTTGGGGGCAAGTGATCCTAAAAGCGCAATGGCTTCATCTGTTTTATATGCTTTCCTATACCAACGAACCACATCAAGCAAAACATCTGGATTATTCTTATAACTTGCCAGCGCTGTAGCTACGGTTTTTTTTGTAGCTGAATTATTTTTTTGAATATTCAAGCGAAGCTGTGCGATTTTTTTAGCCGCAATGTCTACATATCGTAAAAAGTGCTGAACGTGTTCGTGTTTTTCTTGTGAAAGCAGTGCATCAAGTTTGCTATTGAAATCTGCTTTTTTTAAGAACGGCTTTGCAATTTGGATAAGCTCATCCATTTCAGTTTTGCTAAAGTCTAATTCTAGCCAGTATTTACGAACAATTTCGCTAATGCGATCATGGTGATTAGTTTCTAATAATGCCTTTACGTAAGCAATTAACCCTTTAGATGTTAGTACGGGATTAAATTCAAAATACTTTATAACTTTTTGTTGTGAATCAACCCTATGATAAGCTGCTTCTTCTGCGCGCTTTCTAATGAAGTCTAGGGGGAATTTTCCAGAAAAAGCGTGAATAAATTTTCGATATTGTCTGAATGTTTCTGTAACGTTTGAATCTTGATAGTTGTGCCATGCTTTTGCCGCTTCAAAAGGGGTCATGTTCATATATACTGGGTCCTTTGCAAATAGTAATGCGCAGAAGATATTGGCTAATAAAAGCCTATAGGCTAGGGTGTAACCAGTTGAAAAAAAGGATTTAATCATGTTTAAAGGATCAATCGTCGCATTAGTGACTCCATGGAAAAAGAATAGCCTGGATAGCCATGCTCTTGTCAATCTGATTCGTTGGCATGGAAGTGCTGGAACAGCTGCAATCGTTGTGGGTGGCTCAACAGGCGAGGGGGCGTTGCTAACCAATGCCGAGCGCGAAACGCTTATTCATACAGCGGTAAAGGAATCAACTCTACCCATTATTGTTGGGTGTGGAGCACCGTCTACATGGGCGGTTATTGAGCAAGCGCAGCAAGCTGAACGGCTAGGTGCAAATGCACTATTGGTAGTGGCGCCTTACTATTGTAAAACGACTCAAGAAGGGCTCTATCAGCATTTCAAAGCCATTCATGATGCTACTAATCTGCCAATTTTGCTTTATAACAATCCCGGACGAACTGTTACAGAAATTTCTGTTGAAACCGCATTGAAATTATTTGAATTGAAACGCGTTGTTGGCATTAAAGATTCTACAACAGAAACTAGCCGGGCCGCGCTTATGCGTTGCGGTGCCAGTAAGCAGGTTTGTTTGCTGGGTGGCGATGACCCTTACGCTGCAGGGTATTTGGCCCAAGGTGGTGACGGGTTGATTTCCATTACAGCTAATGTGCTTCCTGAAAAAATGGCAGCATTTGTGCAAGCTTGGGAAAATAGGGCATTGGATACATTTCATGCATTGAATAATGAATTAATGCCGTTGCATTATGCCATGGTGGCCGAACCTAACCCTATGCCGGTAAAAGCTGCTATGGAAATAGTTGAAAAATGTTCAGGGGAAGTGCGATTGCCATTGGTGGCTGCTTCGAATAGTACGGTGGAGCGATTGAGGAAGCTGCTTTAAGAATTAGATCCCCGCATACGCAGGGATGACGTAAGGTAAAGTTTGTCACCCCTGACAAGGTGCATATGCGCCGAGGTTCTGGGGGCTGTTGATTAATTAAAATACCGTTCGAGATGACGAGTATTTTACCGCAATTTAACGAGTATTTAATCAGCTTTATAGTATCTTGAAAAATAGGCTTAATTCGTCACCCCTGACAAGGCACATACGCGCCGACGTTCGGGGATCTATTGTTTAATGGAATCACGAAATTACTTTGTTTATATTCTCTGCTCAAAACCTCTTGGAGTTTTGTATACAGGGGTGACAAATAATATTGTACGCCGTGTATATGAGCATAAAAACAAGCTGGCTGATGGATTCACAAAAAAATATAACATCACACGCTTGGTATATTATGAAATTCATCATTCTATAGAATCTGCCATTATTCGTGAAAAACAAATAAAGCATTGGCCAAGAAGTTTTAGAGTTAACTTAATAACTGAGATGAATCCAGATTGGAAGGATTTATATGATGAAATATATTAGCAGATCCCCGCATACAGACCTTACGGTCTTTCGCAGGGGTGACGTAAGGTAAGATTTGCCCCTCACACAAGGTGTACAAGTCCCCGCATAAGCAGAGATAACGTAAAACTTAATTTGTCACCCCTGACAAGGCGCATATGCGCCGACGTTCGGGGGTCTTTTACAACAATGATTTTCACTAGGCATAAAAAAACCCGCCATAAAGGCGGGTCTTAAGTACTTTAGTCAAGACTAGAACTTGTAACCTAGACCCAAAGCAAAACGCTGTTGGCTCAAGTTTACTTTCATTGTCGCTGTTGTAGCAGCTCCAACTAGACCTTGTTTTGGAGATACTTTTCCTTTAGCAGCTAGAACATAAGTATATTCACCACGTACAAACAAGTTCTTGCTTAGAAACATGTCCATGCCAACTGAAGGAGCAAAATGTACTTTTCCAGTTTTTCCTTTTGTAGTTTTTGCTACAGTGTCAGTAGTACGTAGGTTTTCAGCTTTCAAATCCCACTTAGCATATTCAAGGCCAAGACCAACGAAAATCATTGCTTGTTGTGAAACAGTGTAACCTAGGCGAACTTTAGCACCAAAAGCTAGTGTGTTTTTAGCTTTTACTGTGAAATTTTGGTTTGCAGCTGCGCCTGCTGATGTATCAACAAGTGTATTGCTTGCGCTTCCGAAATTTCCGTAAAATTCAGCGCCAACATATGCACATGAACCAACACCCATTCCATAACCAGCAAAAATGCCGCCCAAGAATGATTTTTTACCAGTTGTTGTTTTGAAGTCAGCGCTGGTTGCTACACCAGGTGCTTTTAGGTTGTCAGTTGATAAAGTACCAGTTGTGCTGTTCACACCAAGTTGTGCACCAGCGTAAAAACCGCTGAATGATGACGCACAAGTTTCAGCTGAAACAGTGCTTAATGACAAAGCAGCAACAGCTGCCATTGCGAATTTCTTCATGATTAGTATCTCCTAAAAAAAATTAAATAGTTAACCTATTGAGGTTAATATATATGTATTGGGTTTTTCGCTCCACCATTATCAACAAATTGCAACAGTGATTTATTATTGCGTTGTAATATTGCATCAGCGTGCCACCTAGATGCTTGGAAGTGGGTGTTCAGAAAGGCTTAAAGCCTTTGCCTGTATTACCTTTTCGGGCGAAGCGTAAATATTATCCATTTCTGGATCACGCAGTACATAGCCACGGCCCCATACTGTTTCAATAATATTATCATGGCCAAGTGCTTCGGCAAGTTTGCGTCGAAGCTTGCAAATGAACACATCAATAATTTTTAATTCGGGCTCATCCATACCACCGTAAAGGTGATTCAAAAACATTTCTTTGGTAAGGGTTGTGCCCTTGCGCAATGCTAGCAATTCCAAAATGGCGTATTCTTTACCGGTTAAGTTAATAGTGTTTTTATCCACGCTTGCAGTGCGGTTTTGTAAATTCACAACCAACTTTCCTGTGCGAATTACTGAATCACTATGGCCGCGTGACCTGCGCACAATTGCATGGATGCGTGCAAGCAGTTCATTTTTGCTAAATGGCTTGGTTAAATAGTCATCTGCTCCAAAGCCAAAACCTTTTACTTTATCTTCCGTATCACTTAAGCCTGACAATACAAGTACAGGAGTTTTTATTTGCGAAGCACGAAGCCTTCTTAATAATTCAAATCCGTCCATGTCTGGTAGCATGAGGTCAAGAACAATTAAATCGTATTCATAGATTTTTCCAATTTCAAGTCCATCTTCACCCAGGTCGGTGCAATCAACTACAAAGCCTTCTGACTTTAGTGTGTTCGTAAGACTTTTTGCGGTTGCTGAATCATCTTCAATAAGTAGAATGCGCATTATGATACTCACTTGTATTGCTTGATATCTAAATATTATCAAAAATTTTATGTTTTAACGAGTTTTTTATTTGTGCGTGTTGTTAACGAAAATTAACAAATTTTTAATGATATTAACTTTGGTTAACAGGAGCGGGGGTGATTGTGAAATGAGTTACATTCATGTTGTGAAGGCTTAAACTTGACCACATCGTCATCCAGAGACCTCGTCAGAGGGCGTCGGGATCCAGTGAATAATATCTATTGTTTAGTATCACTGGATTGCCACAGCCCTACGGGCTTCGCAAAGACGGCTATGGACTTCGGACTTTTAACCCTCATTGCAAGTGCAGCGCGGTAATCCATACTTAATTCACGAACTAGAACTAGCCCCCGGCACTACTCAAGCACCATTCTTTTTTGCAACTATCTATTGTGTCATCTGCCAACGCATCACGAATGGCTTGCATTAACTGATTCATAAAATAAATATTATGAATAGAAACTAAAGAACAGGCCACCATTTCCTGGGCTTTCAATAGATGGTGAAGGTAGCCTTTGCTAGCCCATTGGCAGGTTTCGCATCCGCAATCTGGCTCAATTGGTTGATCATCATTAATGTACATACTATTGCGTAAATTAATGTGTTCACGAGTAGGGCTTGGATTATTGCATGGTTTAACCAATGCGCCACCATGGCGGGCAAGTCGCGTTGGGTGCACGCAATCAAATGTATCAATCCCTTGGGCAACACCTGCAAATATGTCGGAAATGCCGCCAATGCCTAAAAGGTGAACAGGGCGGTCTTTTCGTACCATTTCCATGGTAAAACCAACCACATCATGCATTTGATCCTTGCTAGCGCCAAGGCATCCGCCCACAGCAATGCCGAAAAAATCATGGTCGTTTATAAACTCGCAGCTTTCTTGTCGAAGCTGAGGATAAACACCACCCTGAATAATGCCATAAAGCTTTTGTGAACCATCATCGTGCTTTTGCCATTCGTTTAAAGAACGTAAGGCCCAACGGTGGCTCATGCGCATTGATTCTTGGGTGTAGTTTTTATCAACATGAAAGGGGGTGCATTCATCCAGAACCACAATCAGGTCGGCGCCAAGGTTGCGTTGCGCACAAATAGATTCTTCTGGCGTTAAAAAATACGTGCGCCCATCAATGTACGATTTAAAAGTTGCGCCTTGTTCAGTAATGCTTAGTAAGGTTTTTGGGCGGTGGTTTGATCTGCTTCCCTTAATTTCAGAAGCAACTGACCCGTGGCCAAGGCTAAAAATCTGAAATCCGCCGGAATCGGTTAACATAGGACCATTCCACCCGGTCATTTTTTGCAATCCACCCAGTTTTTTAACGGTTTCTCCACCTGGTTGAAGCATTAGGTGGTATGTATTCGATAAAATAATTTGCGTGTTAGCGCTGCGCATTTGCACAGGCGTTACCGCTTTCATAGCTGCCTTAGTTGCGCAAAAAATAAAAGCAGGAGTTTTCACTTCTCCGTGTGGAGTCACAAGTGTGCCTAAACGCCCTTGATCGGTGGATTTTTCAATAGTGAAATTAAAGGTCATGGTGCTTTAGCCGATAGCTTATATATAAAAGTGGGGTTGAAAATATAGAAATAAATGCTCTTAAAGCTTGGGAAGCAGCAATGAACCCAATTAACACTGTGGTCATTGATAATGGCGTTGGTGCAAAGACTATCCAAGCAAGAATGCTGAAAACAAAAGTATCAAATAAACCAGAAATCAACGTCGATGCGTTTGCACGTAGCCATAACAAGTGTTTGCCATGACGTTTTTTTAAAGCAGAAAATATACAAATATCAATATGCTGAGAAATGATAAAGGCAATCAAGCTTGCAATCAAAAGCCTTAATGATGGTGTAAATAATGCTTCTAATGCTACCTGAATGGAGGTTTTGTGATTTCCAGCCTCAGGGTGAGCAATCACAAGCACCATGCTAAGTATGACAAAAATCTGCATCAGGAAAGTAAGGTAAATAGTTTTTTTAGCAAGGTCAGCGCCGTAATGCTCAGTTATTAAGTCGCTTGTGGTAAAAAGCGTTGTAAACATAACCGTACCAAGAGCAACAGGCTCATCAATATAAGAAAAGGCACCTAATTTTAGAACTTGCATGTTTGCAATAGTGACAGCTAGCACACTGTAGCACACCAAACCAAGTGCACCGAAGAATCGAAAGGCCAACAAAATAAAAGCAATGCATGTAAAAAAACCTAGCGCCAATAATACTTCTGGTGAAAGCAGCTCTAGCGCATTAATAAGGTTGATGAATAAACTATCCATGGCTTACCTGCTTTTGTTGAACGTCAACGTCTTCAAGCCACTGTCCTTCTAAAATTAATTGCGTTTGAATGGCGCCATGGTTTTCTGAAGCTGAGTAGGGCAATTGGTGGGCTGCCAAGTAATGATAGCCTTCATAAGGAATCTGCATTTCGGTGCATAATTCTTCCAACGCCTTTACTTGATACAAGCGGTCATCAAAAAATAGTATTTTGGATGGAGTGCCGTATTTTTTTATGAAACTGCTCAATACACCTGCTTTGGGATGGGCACCGGTAAAAAGAATTCCTTGAAAAAGCGTTGCTGGTTGATCTGTATCAATAAGTATTTCTACGGTATCCGTTGAAAATGGACTAAACGTTATGCCCGTCTTTTTTAGTTCACTAGCGCGCCAATGTTCCATGGAAGGAATTTTTCCAAGCTTCCCTGTGTGCATTTGGGTTAGGGCAATCACAATCACGCCCTTTTTTTGAAGGGCATCAAGAATTTCTGGCCATTCTTGTTCAACAAGCATTATTTTGCGGTTTAAGCGCCAGGTAGATAAAATTTCCGCCATGTTATGAATAGGGTCTTTTTTTATATCATCAATGAATGTGCAAAAAGAAGAAGCCGGTCGAAACATCATCGCCTGGGGAGTGATTATAGTGTCATCTATATCGACAACAAACCAATCACCTGGCTGTAGTTGATCTATGCGAGATTGCAAAGTCTTTATTGAAGAGCATTCCATAGCACTGCCGAAATTACGAAGGTAAAAATAAAGGCGTGTAAAACACGCCCAAAATTTTTGAAAAACTAAAACGTTTTATTTTTTAGCATTAAGCTGTTTTACGATAACTTTTTTCAAAGGCAGTATTTCAGCTGTTAAATTGCGATTTGGTGTTGAAGAAAGATAAGCATCTAAACCGCCATGAAATTCAACAGTGCGAATCGCGCGAGTTGAAAGTCTAAGGCTAATGGTTCTACCAAGAACTTCACTTAAAAAAGATACGTTTTGCAAATTAGGCAAAAAACGACGATTTGATTTATTGTTTGCGTGGCTCACATTATGACCAAACAACACACCTTTTCCAGTTAATGCACAACGACGCGCCATTTATTTTTTCCTTAAACAATTTTGCCTATTTATAGCATACCTTTGCGGGGGGTAGTCAAGAACAAACAGCAAAAATTTAAAAACCAACACCTTTTGTGGTGGAATATTCAAAATGAATAATTTCATCTGGGAATAAGTGCAAGCGTATAGCGTGCGCTGCCTGAGCAGCTTCAGCGAACCCAGTTAAAATTAATTTTAGTTTATGGGGGTATGTTGCAATATCCCCAATAGCGTAAATACCTTTTCGGCTTGTAGCGCTTGTGGCTTGATCAACCGTAATGTGATTTTTTTCTAAATTCAGCCCCCATTCGGCAATAGGGCCCAAATTCATGGAAAGTCCAAAAAATGGAAGCAAGTAATCGGCTTGTAATAGTTTTTTTGAACCATCAAGGTTTTCAACTTCTACGGCGCTTAACTTACCATTTTCTCCCTGAAGCCCGCTGAGCTGGTTTGGGGTAACAAGTTCAACTTCTCCATTACGTGCTGCAATGTTTAGCTTTTCTTCGCTATCAGGGGCAGCGCGAAATTTTGCACGACGGTGCACAACTTTAACAGAAGCGGCAATATCTTTTAAAATCAATGCCCAGTCAACGGCGGAATCACCACCGCCAGCAATAACTACGTGTTTGTCTTTATATGTGTCTTTACTGCGCACAGCGTAATGAACGCTATTTTTTTCGTAGATATCTAGATGGTCAAGAGGAGGGCGGTTTGGGCCAAAAGCACCAACGCCTGCCGCTATAATAATGCTTTTGGTTTTTATTTCTGTACCAGAAGACGTACGAACCAACCAATCGGTACCATACTCATTTAACGGTGCAATATGTGTTACCTGTTGGTTTAAATGATAGGTAGGGTTAAACGGTGCCGCTTGTTTTTCAAGCTGGTCAATAAGGTCAGCCGCAGCGATCGATGGATGAGCAGCAATATCATAAATTGGTTTTTCAGGGTACAACGCAGAACACTGCCCGCCAATTTTTTCAAAAGCATCAATAATATGAGTTTTTAATTTGGCCATGCCGCATTCAAAGATAGCGAACAAGCCGACAGGACCGGCGCCTATAATTACAACGTCGGTTTCCTGAACCATGATCTTAGAACTTAACCTTGGCGTGCTTTATAACGTGGTTTTTTCTTATTGATAACATACATGCGACCCTTGCGACGCACTAGTTTGCAGTCTTTGTCACGACTTCTAAGAGTTTTTAAAGAGTTTGCTATTTTCATAATTTTTCACCTATCTGCATGGTAAGAATACTAAGTCTTTGTGTTCCATTTGTCAAAAGGAATTTTTAAGCAAATCTCATTTCTTTAGCGCTGCCTACATAAAATTTTAATAAAAATTTAATTTATTCTTGTGAAAATAAAACATCAGATAATTTTCTTAAGAAGAGTAAAAATGAAAAAATACTTTGGCTTCAAATGGCTAGCAATATTTATGTGTGTGCTTCCTGTTCTTAATGCAAGCTATTATATTTCAACAATCGCAGGAACAGGCAATGCAGGGTTTTCAGGCGATAATGGTTTGGCAACGTTGGCTAAGTTAAATTCGTCTAACGGTGTATGTGTCACCGCTGATGCAATTTTTATTGCTGATACCTCCAATAACAGAATTCGAAAAATTTCTGGTAATAGTGGATATAATATTATTTCAACTATTGCTGGAACTGGAGCTACAGGATATTCAGGTGATGGTGCAGCAGCCAAAGCATCAACCCTTCACAACCCCTTTGGTATTTTTGTTCATAGTTCAGGCAGTATTTATATTGCAGATACATATAATCACTGCATTAGAAAAATAGAAGGAAATATAATAAAAACTATTGCAGGAACAGGAGCTGCGGGATATTCAGGTGATGGTGGTGCCGCTACTGCTGCTACGTTTTGTTTACCTCATTCTGTTTTTGTCGATAGCACAAATAATGTTTACGTTGCGGATACTTTCAATAACTGTATTAGAAGGTTTACCGAAGATGGAACAATAGCAACCATTGCAGGTACAAGAACTCAGGGATATTCAGGCGATGGTGGGTCAGCTACGGCTGCCAAGTTAAACACTCCATACGGAATTTGTGTAGATAGCTTAGGCAATATTTACATTGCTGACACAAGAAACAACGTTATTAGAAAATTCATAGCCGGAGGAAACATTAGTACTTTTGCCGGTGGTGGAACCGGTTATTTTACTGACACTGATAGAGCAACCGAGGTTGTATTAGCTGGCCCAATGGGGGTTTGTGTTGATATCTCAAGAAATGTATATATAGCGGACACTTATCAAAATGCCATTAGAGTAGTGAATACCGGAGGAGCGATCTCAACCATTGCTGGCACAGGATCATCTGGGTATGATGGCGATGGCGGTCGTGCAATTAACGCTACATTAAGCCGTCCTACTGGAATTTGGGTAGATAAGTTTACAGGAAATGTTTCTATAGCTGATAAAGGAAATAACTGCATTCGCTACCTCACAATGATACACGGCCTTAGAGGGGGGCTGCGAAGAGTACCTACTTTTATGACTATAGAACTTGATGGTGATTCAGCAACAGTTTCTGCCAACTTAAACGCCTCTGCTATCAATAAAACAGGCGCTGGAACGGCTGTATTTTCAGGTGATAATTCAGAATTAGGAACTTTGCAAATAGAGGAAGGTTTGGTTCAAGTGAATGATACTAGCAATATTGGAGGTTCAGTTGTATGTGCTGGGGGTGATTTACAAGTAACAGGGGGAAGTCTTGCTGTGCCTTCAATCACTGTAGGTGTTGATGCTACTCTTACGGTTGATTCTGCAGCAGATGTTTCATTGGCAATGCCTTTGGGGGATGCATTGTTAACTATAGCAGGCGAAGGTGTTGTTACGCCTAATTTCATGGGATCAAGCACCACGCCAATTTTAATTTCAGGCATTGTGCATGTTGGTGCATCAAGTGATAGCACAATGACAAAAGGCGCTACCACTGTGGCAAGTGGAGGGCTGTTAGAAATCATGGGCGCTACAGCTATGAGTGTTCCAGGTATTACAGAAATTCAACCAGGTGGTAAGCTTCAGGTGCTGGCAGGTGTTGCTGTGCCTGCAAATGGCGCAAGCAATGGTGACATTTTTAATGATGGATCAACTGGTGGTAGCTTGCAACTTGATGCAGATTCAACATTAAAGCTAGGTGATGGATCAAGCTGGGCGCGAGATATAATGGTTGGTACAGCACTATAGTGTACGATTAATGAATTATTATCTGTACGCCAAGTTCCATAACACATTGGTGAGGTATTTCAAAGAAATGCCCAGCATTTGTTGTGTTGCGCAATAAATACCGAAATAGTCTAGCACCTAAACCACGCAAACCTTTCAGGCGCTTTCCTAATATAGGTACAGCATGTAATAAAAAGAAAGTGCTTTGATTCATATCAAAATTTAGTCCCTTGGCTTGAGCATGCTTTAATATGGTTGAAATTCTTGGGCTTTGCATAAATCCATAATGCGCTACCACTTGCACAAACCCATTTGAGAAATCTTGCCAAAAAATACGCTCAGAACTTGGAACCCTGGGAATCGTATGATTTTGAATGGTTAAAATAATCACCCTGTTAGATAAACAATTGGTGTGTTCCAAATGCTTAATTAAAGAAAGCGGCATATGGTCAATGTCTTTTGATAAGAATACCGCAGTACCTGGAACCCTAGTGATGGTTTGTAAATTATACTGCCCAAAAAATTGACTAAAGCTTAGAGAAAGCTTTCTGGTTTTATCGGCCATGTGTTTGCGTTGCTTGTGCCATATGTGCATAACTGTCCAGGCTAATGCTCCAATGGCAATGGGAACCCATGCTCCGTGAGTGAATTTCAAGGAATTAGCTACTAAAAAAGTACTATCAATCAAAAGCAGTGGACCAAAAGTTAGTAGTACGGCCCATAATTTCCAGCGGAAAACGCGAAGCATTGCAACCATAGCCAGTAAGCTGGTCATAACCATAACGCCGCTGACTGATAATCCATAAGCTGTGGCTAAGTGATTGGAATCTCTAAATACCAACACCACCGCAAGAACGCTGATCATTAGCAGCCAGTTGATAGCAGGTATATAAATGCGTCCAACTTGTTGGGCTGATGTGTGAACAATGCGCATTCTGGGTAAGTAATCAAGTTGAATGGCCTGGCCACATAGTGAAAACAATCCGGAAATTACTGATTGCGATGCAATAATAGTGGCAACGGTTGCAAGGCCTACCATGTGCAGCATGTACGGTTCTGGCACCAGGTAAAAAAACGGATTACTTATTGCTTCGGGGTGATGCAGCAAGGCAGCCCCTTGGCCAAAATAGTTGAATACTAAACAAGGACCAACTAGGCTAAGCCAGGAAAAACGAATGGCTTTTGCACCAAAATGCCCCATATCGGCATACAATGCCTCAGCACCAGTTACACACAACACTACAAATCCTAGTAGGGGCAATATTTGATAAGGGTGACTGCAAGCAAGGTGAAACCCGTACCATGGGTTAATAGCCTTGAAAATATGGGGATTATGCCAAATTTGAACGCCACCCAACACGCCAATAATTATAAACCACACCAGCATAACTGGACCAAAAAGACTGCCAATACGGTCAGTTCCTTTTGCTTGCAGCATAAATAAGGAAATAATCACAGCAACTGCTGCAGGCACAATATATGTACTGAACTTAGGTGCGGCGACGGTTAGGCCTTCTAGTGCACTAAGCACAGAAATGGCTGGCGTTATTAAAGTATCTCCCCAGAACAAGGCAGCGCCTATTAACCCCAGGGCAATCATGGTGTGCGTAGAAACGAATTTTAAACGTCGGTGGCTAATCAATGCCAATAACGCCAAAATGCCACCTTCTCCATGGTTATGGGCGCGCAAAATAAGCATTACATATTTAATGGTTACCACCAACATTAGCACCCAAAAAATTAGGGAAAGCACACCCAGAATATTTGCTTCATTTAAAGCAATTTGAGTTCCTGTAAAACACTCTTTTATGGCGTATAAAGGGCTTGTGCCAATATCTCCATATACCACACCTAAGGTGGCAATAATGGGGAGAGTACCATTTTGTGACCGCTGCATAAGCTAAGCATAGGGTAGGGAATTTAATAACAGGTTAATAATGCTTAATGTTGTATTTTAATTTTTTGTTAAGAAAGTAGATTTACAATAAAGGCATGCCTTTCATTCTACGCTAATGGAGATTTTGAAATGAATTTTTCTCAGAAATTTTTAATAGTCATCGTTGCGTTATTTATGAAAGTTTGTGCTAGTGGCGCACTGAATCTTGATGCAGTTGATCTAGGCGAAGTAACTCCTCCTACTACGTATACTGTTCCCACGAACACTCCAATATCACGAGCCAATGGAGAAGATGCTGAAATTCTCTCAATTTTTATAGGAGCAGAAGACCGTAACTCTGCATCTTTTAAAGCTCTGTTAGAAGAACTTTCTTCAAGTAGAGTAAATAATGACGGTATTTTGTCAGCTGAAGCGGCTGAATCTGCTTCGCAAAAAATAGCTAATCGTGTGCCTACGCCTTATTACAAGAGGGAGGAAACGACAGTGATTTCTTTAGGTGCAGCTGCCAAACCTCAAACTGATGTAGTAAGTGGTTGGTCCTGGTGGTATCGGTGGCTATCTAGTTTCATTTCCTAACACCCTTCCAAATGCGGCGCATTGTTGCATAAAACAACCCGGTCATAACAAGCAAATACAAAATAACCTTTAAGCCCAATCGCTTACGTTGTTCCATTTCTGGTTCGCTTGCCCACGCCAAAAATGTAGTTACATCATGGGCCATTTGCTCAACCGTCGCATTGGTGCCGTCATTATAAGTCACCAATCCTTCGCTAAGTGGTGGTGCCATTGAAAGTGCATGGCCTGGAAAATACTCATTATAATATTGCCCTGGGCTTAACTTGAAATCAGGGTTTTCTTTAAATCCTGTTAAAATTGCGTACACATAATCTGTACCATGCATTCTGGCTTTAATCACCAATGACAAATCTGGTGGCAATGATCCATTATTGGCAGCTCGGGCCTGCTTGTCATTTGCATAAGAGTTGGGAAAATAATCAGACGGCCTGCCTGGGCGTTCGAACATATCGCCAGCATCGTTTGGGCCATCCTTGATTTGATATTGGGATGCCAACACCTTAATTTCAGATTTGGTTAATCCTAATGCTGCAAGATGCCGAAATGAAATGTATTTAATGCCATGGCATGCTGAACAAACTTGTTTGTAGACTTGAAATCCACGTTGCAGTGCTGCGCGGTCAAAGGTTCCTGTTGGTGATGCAAAGCTCCAGTTTTGCTTTGGTGGAATAGGGGCGTGTTCTGCACTAAGGGTGGTTATAGTTAGCAGAATTGCAGCAGCAGAACCTATATGAAACAAAATCATACTATTTCCTCAGGTACGTTTTTGGCTTTTTCAAAGCGGTCAAGCAGAGGACAAAACACCCAGAAATGAATAAAGTAATAGGCAGTAGCTGCTCTTCCAATCCATAAATACGCACCTTCTGGTGGCTTGGCGCCAATCCAACCCAAAGTAATAATGTTTATTACTAACACCCAAAATAGTTTTGAAAATATAGGCCGATATCGTGCGCTGCGCACCGGATGACGGTCAAGCCATGGCAGCACCATTAAGGTGAAAACCGCACCAAACATTGCTAACACCCCGCCAAGCTTGCTAGGGATTGAGCGCAAAATTGCATAAAATGGCAAGAAATACCATTCAGGAACAATATGCGGCGGAGTTACCAATGGGTTCGCCTGTATGTAATTATCAGGTTCCCCAAAAAAGTTGGGCATGAAGAAAACAATAAATGCGTATATACATAAATACACACCAAGACCGAATAGGTCTTTTATGGTGTAGAAAGGGTGAAAAGGAACTTTATCTTTTTTCTTAGCATCAAGCCCGGTTGGGTTGTTTGATCCAAACCGATGCAAACTTACCATGTGCAGCATGACAACGCCTATAATCATGAACGGTAGCAAATAGTGAAGGGCAAAAAATCTGTTCAACGTTGGGTTATCTACTGAAAAGCCACCCCATAGCCATTGCACAATGCTTTCTCCGCCCGGAAAGGCTGAAAATAAATTGGTAATAACCGTGGCGCCCCAAAAGCTCATTTGTCCCCATGGCAATACGTATCCCATAAAAGCAGTCGCCATCATCAGTAGCAAAATCACTACTCCTAAAATCCATAATAATTCACGGGGGTTTTTGTATGATCCGTAATACAATCCACGCAACATGTGCAAATAAACGACTATAAAAAACATCGATGCGCCGTTCATATGAATGTAGCGAATCAGCCAACCTCCATTTACTTCGCGCATAATCCGCTCAACACTGTCAAAAGCCATGTCTACATGGGGAACGTAATTCATGGCAAGGAAAACACCGCTTAAAATCATAATCACTAAGGTGATTCCGGACAGTGACCCGAAATTCCACATATAATTTAAATTTTTAGGAGTTGGGTAATCTTTTAGTTCTTTGCGGAAAAACGTCACAACAGGTAAGCGGTGATCAATCCATTCTAGTATTTTCATGAGCGCTATCCGATTTTTAAAACAGTGTTGTTATTTAAGAATTCATAGTTTGGTATATCAAGGTTTCGTGGGGCTGGCCCTTCAATAATGCGACCAGAAATATCGTAACGTGAACCGTGACAGGCACACAGCCAGCCACTTTCAGCCGGTGCCATATTTTTACGTTCCGTAGGAACGCATCCTAAATGGGTGCAAATGCCAATCACCACAAGCCATTCTGGATTTTTCCCAAAGCGGTCATGGTCTGTTTGTTTGTCAGGTAGTGTGCTTAATGGCGTATCATGTGCGGCCTTAATTTCTTCTGATGTGCGATGCCTAATAAAAACAGGTTTGCCTCGCCACATAGTGGTTAAGCTTTGCCCAGGCTCAAGTTTTGAAATATCAACTTCAATACTGGCAACCGCCATAACATCTGCAGCGGGATTCATACTATTTATAAATGGCCACGCAGCAGCGCAAACACCCACAACTCCAACAGATGTAGCGGTTAGTTTTAAAAAATCTCTGCGTTTTGGATCTTCAATTGGGTTTTTATCGGTCGATTCGTCCATAAGACATAAGGTAATACTTGATTTGTTAAAGAGTAATCTAAAAATTTAAGGAACGCAAAATTTGCAAAAAACTCAAAAAATATGCAATTGCAAAAGTGTGACAAAGAAAAAATATAAAAGCAATTAGATAGTGTAGTCACGAGATAATAAAGAGTGATATGCTCTCCTAAAAAGA